>JAKJAB010000272.1 GCA_022707725.1 Chloroflexota bacterium
GACGCGGATGTACCACTGTTTGCGTTTGCGCCGCACGACGGGGTTGTGACAGCGCCAGCAGTTGCCGTCCTCGATCTCCTCGGCGGCCAGCACGGTTTGGCAGCTTTCGCACCAGTTGACGGGGGCTTCAGCGCGGTAGGCCAGTCCTTTCTGGTACAGCATCAGGAAGAAGTGCTGGTTCCAGCGATAAAAGGCGGGATCGGCGGAGGTGAATTCGCGTTCCCAGTCGTAGGAGCAGCCCAGCAGGTCCAGTTGGTGGCGGTAGTTGGCGGCGTAGTGCGCGGTGCTTTCAGCGGGATGGCTGCCGCGCTTCATCGCCTCGTTCTCGGCGGGCAGGCCGAAAGCGTCCCAGCCCATCGGGTGCAGCACCGCTTCCCCGCGCATGCGGTGGTAGCGGGCGATGACGTCGCTCGGCACATAGTTGCGCCCGTGCCCGACGCTCAGCCCGGCCCCGGAAGGGTAGGGGAAGAAGTCCAGGCAGTAGTAGGTTTTCTGTCCAGGCTGGGGCATGGGCGTGCGGTACGTTTGCTCGCGCGCCCAACGCTCGCGCCAGTAGGCTTCAATGTCCCATGGAACATAGTTTTCGGTTTCGGTGTTCATCCTTTCATCTCCTCGTGTTGTGAATTGCAATGTTTTTACTCACTTGCTTCTGCCGGACCACAATCCGGCGTTCGCGGCGGCGGATTATGATCCGCCGCAAGCGCACGCACGACATTTCACAACGCGAGGCCGCCGGACGCCGTTACTGCTGGCGTCCGGGGGAACACCTCCTGATTATGCTGGATGATCGTTGCCATATTGCACCTCTTCATGAAAAAACGCCCCCCGTTTGGGAGGCGTTTTTTGGAATGACAGTAGCTCTGTGCGCGAGTCGATACACACCCAAACGGCGTTACCTCCTGTGGGTAAGGAGGCTCGCAACGGCAAGGGTGAATCGACTTTGACTGTATCGCATCAGATTGCTCTCTCTGTGTTGATTGACTCTTACTATAGCACCGAAATGCTAAAACTGCAAGTGTTCTACAACCTTTGCTCCAACCACGCCTCCACATCGCCCAAAACCTGCGCGCGCTCCGGCTCGTTGAAGACTTCGTGATAGAACCCCTCGTAGATTTTGAGGGTCTTATCGGCTGAACTGACCGTATCGTACAACAGCTTCGCGCCAGCCGGATCGACCAGCTTGTCAGCACTGCCTTGTACAATCAAGAGCGGCAGCGTGATTTTGGCGGCTTCATCCTGGATCCTCTGGACTGCTTTGATAAGTTCGGCCGCCAGGCGCGCTGTCATTTTGCCCGTGTACACCAGGGGATCGTTGACGTAGGCCTGCACGACGGCGGGATCGCTGCTCACGCCCTGCGCGTCCAGCGCCATCAGTCCGGCTTTGGGCGTCAGCGTTGAAAGGAGTTTCCCCATCAACACCACTACAGGCGAGAGATCGTCCGACATTTTCACCAGCGGCCCGGAGAGCACTGCGCCCGCCAGTTCGCGCTGATGTTCGAGCAGGTAGAGCGCGCCGATCAGCCCGCCCATGCTGTGCCCGACCAGGTAGACCGGCTTGTCGGGATGCTCCAGGCGGATCAAATCGAAGTAGAGCTTGAGCGTATCCGTATATTCTGCGAAACGACCCACGTAGACGCGCGTCCCCTCGGATTTGCCGTGCCCGATGTGATCCAATCCGTAGACGGCGTACCCGAGCGGGACGAAGTGGTTGACCACGTTCATATACCGCCCGCAGTGCTCCGCCAGCCCGTGGACGACCAACAGCACGGCCTTACATTCCGTTTCCGGCTGCCAACACTGGTAATAAATCGCGCTATCTCGTACCCCTGCAAAAAACCCGTCTCGATGTTCCATAAGTGTCCTCCTTGAAAATGGTAAATGGCGAATGAGCGAATGGGCGAATGAGCGAGAAATACTTTGTTTCCTATCCCCCGTCTACCGTCTACTGTCTACCGTCTACTGTCTACCTGTAAGCGCCACCGTGATTTCGTTGCGATTGTGGAAGAGCTGGCGCGCGCCGATGAGCGTGTAGCGTTGGCGCAGCAGGCCGAGCGCCGATGTGGCGACCCTTTCAGCGTGACTGTGCGGCAGTTTGAGTGTCATCACGGCCCAGCCGTCGCGTTTCAGGTTGCGATGCGCGGTGAGCATCGATCGCGCGGAGTCGCGGGCGTCCACCCGCATGTCGTTGAGGATCACGTCGAACGTGTCATCGGTCCCCGGCAGGTAGCGCTGCGCCGTGTGCCGGAGGTGGCGTATGCCCGGATCGGTGGCGAGGGGTGGGGCGAGGTCAGCGGGATCGATCGCCGTCACCTGTAGGCCGTTGACGCGCGCGATCCGCGTCCACCCGCCGGGCGCTGCGCCCAGGTCGAGGGCGTGCCCTACGTTGGGCCACGACAGGCCGAACGTTTCCAGCGCCTCCAACAGCTTGAATTCCGCCCGGCTGATCTGCTCCGGCTCCGTTTTGAAGCGCCGCTCACCGCCCGCCCAATCGCTCAGGTTGTCCGCCGCGCGCGAGACGCCGAGATAGCCCGTTTTGGGCGTCAGCGCCACGGAGAGGATTTGCGCGGGCCGGCGCACATCCAATGCAAAACCTTGCGCCGTCAGTGCGTTCGCCAACCGGGTGTTGACGTCGAAGCGCGCGTAGGGCCATCCTTCGCCGAAGAGCCGCGTCTGCACCGAGAAAGTCTGCGCCGCGTCCAGGCTTGGGTTGAGTTGGCGGGCCGATTCTACGAGCATTTCGAGGTCGCTCGCGTCTTGCTTCAGCGGGACGGTGATCTGCACCGGGCAGACGTGACGGCAGAAGACCGGCGGCTGTTCGCGCAGGAGGGCGGCGAAGGCGTCCCAGGATAGCGCCAGCTCGATCCAACCCAAGCCGGGTTCGAGCCAGCGTCTCAGCCGTGCGCTGGGATCGAGGGCGCGAATCTCTTCCAGAGCGATCTTGGCTGAAGCCAGACTGGACGTGAATAGCATCATCGTTTCACCAGCGCGCGTGATGCTCCTCCGCAAAACCGATGATGCCGGGCACTTCCACCGTCTGCCCGTCGTCGAGCCGGGCGTGACCGGAGTAATGGCCAAACATCTGGTGGGCTTCACTGTCGATGATCCCCAGTCTGGTCGTGGCGACGCGTTCCTTGAACGGCGTGAACGTCAAATCCAGGCGCCCCTCGTTGTCGGTGAAACGCCACGGGCGCATATAATCACCGGATTGGTAGTCGAAGCGCACCTGATCCAGCTTGTGGACGTTCCCGTCCAGGATGACGCAATTCTCGGTCGCCCGGCTCAGGTCGCCGAAGCCGCAGCCCAGGTTCAGGCCAATCGTGCGACCGTCTGGCAGAAATCCCGACGCGCTGGCCCAGTTCCAGAAGCTCTGGTACTCCCACACCCCGCGCCCCCAATCCAACGATCCCAGGCATTGGTCGGAGTGCAGGGCTTCGCGCTGCTCGCCGTAGCGGATGTGGCCTTGCGCGGGCAGGCAGTTGATCTTGCGGTTGTAGTAGAAGCGTTTCTCCCCAATCGGGATGACGATCGTCATCGACTCGTGCTCCGGCGGGCACGCCAGCACGATCTCCGCGTGGATGCCGCGCCCATCGTGGTAGCTGGGCCAGTCGACGAAGATGCGCCGCTCCGCGCCCTCCGCCTCGAAGCGCAGCGTCGCCTGCTTGTGGGTGCAGATCGTCGCGCCGGAAGTGCTGTCGCGCGGCAATTGGATGCCCTTGCCCAGCGGGATCACCAGCCCCTCTTCGTGCAGGTCGCCACTGGCGAAGTCCAGCGTATAGACGAAGACGTTGCCCGCGTAGCCGAGGTCCGCAATCGTGGCGGAGAAGAAGCGCTGCGGGGTGAACACGGCGTAGTAGTCCCAGCGTTTGATGCGGAAGCGTTGCAGGAAGCGCAGCGCGTAGAAGCGGGCGTTTTCGAGATTACAGTTCAGTTGGGGCTGGCGCGCCCAGCCGATTTGCGCCAGGCGGCCTTGTGGGTCCAAGAGCGGACCGGGTTGTGTGAGTTCAGTTTGCATAAGCATCTCCTTGTGTTGCTGAGGAATGTGATCTGCTTGTCTGGCTCAATCCTCTGTGAAATAATCCGAATCGATACGCTTCAACTCGTATGCAGCGACTGAGGTTACGCCGATATTGAAGTCAATCATCAATTGTGCCAGCATATCGCCATCGATCAGGACGATCTTGCTGTCAATTCGTGAGACGTAATCCAACGCCGCCTGAGAAAAAGCTGAAGTTGTGATGAAGACGCCTTTCTTTGCTCGTTGTCCTTGCAAGGCGCCAGCAAATTTCTGAATTTCAGGACTGCCTACGTTACCCTCCCAGCGTTTGGCTTGAATGTAGACGATGTCCAGCCCCAGGCGATCTTCCTTGATGATGCCGTCGATACCCCCATCACCGCTCCTGCCAATCGCTTGCCCGGCGTCTTTGCGGGTGCCGCCGTACCCCATTTTAATCAGCAGGTCGATCACCAGTCGCTCGAAAAGCGCCGGGGGATGTTTTTTGATGACCTGTAGAAGCTCAGTCGCTAATTCCTGGCGCACTTTTTGATAGGCTGTTTCGATTACTTCTTCCGGCGTCCGAGTTTCAATGCTTTCCTGATCGTCTATCTCACCGGCTTTGTCTCTTGACGGCCTCAGAAACTCGACAAATTCAGGGAATTGTTTGAGAAACGCCATGTTGATTTTGGGAGGATTGCTCCGGAGTACCTCTTGGCCGCGCGGCGTAATTTTGTAGTGGCCTCGCCGTGTGGATTCCAACAGGCCGGCCTTTTTCATATGCGTGCGCGCCCATCCTACACGATTATCGAAGATGGATTGTTGTCCGCTGGGCAATAACTCGTTGCGTTCTTCGTCACTGAGGCTAAATTGATCGGCCAATACTTCGATGGTCTCGCGCAGCGAGTGTTCTTGTCCATCACTGGCGAACTCGAGCAGGGGCAGCATCATGGATTGGAAATCTGGAATAGGCATACGTCTCTCTCCTCTTTTCTTTTGGATTCGATAACGGTTAATCCAGATGGCTTGTGCGATCTAAAACCGATTATATGACTCTGCTGAAAAAACCCGATTTTTCAAAAACTGGTGCGCGTGATGTCCCACTTGTGCTTCACAACTCCTGCGTTATAGGGATGAAACGCGCTAAAAATTGGGTTTTTACCGATTTCA
>JAKJAB010000273.1 GCA_022707725.1 Chloroflexota bacterium
AGCAGATTGTCTACTGGATGGTATTGATGACGACAACTACCTTCGCGCCCGGTTCTGTGATTGTAGCCCGCCAACGGCTCTGGCGGGTGGATGCCCAGGTGCAACACGTCCTTATGGCGACGGCCATTGATAGCGGCGAAGCAGAACAACGCCAGTTCTACTTACCTTTCGAACCGGTCAAATCGGGACGACTTGAACCGCCTTCGGCAGCGCTGGTCGGTCATCCGGCTTCGCAGGAACTGCTGCTGCGCGCTTATCGCCTGGGATTGCTCCACGGAGCCGCGCCCCTTTTGAGCTTGCAACGCAGCCGCGTGATCCCCAAAGACTACCAGCTTGTACCCGTAGTGATGGCGTTGGAGACGCCGCGCGTGCGGATGCTGTTGGCCGATGATGTGGGCCTGGGCAAGACCATCGAGGCAGGATTAATTCTCACCGAGTTGTTAGCGCGGCAGCGAGCGGCGCGGATATTGGTCATCGTGCCGGCCAATCTACGGGAACAATGGCAAGAGGCGCTCGATTATTTCTTCCATATCCCCGCGCGCATCATTTCCACCCGACATCGCCGCGAAATGGAGCGGGAACTGCCGCCCGGCGCTAACCCGTGGAGCCATTATCGTTGTTTGATTACATCGGTGGATTATGCCAAACAGCCGGCGATCAAGAATCAGATGCTCGAACACCGGTGGGACGTGGTGGTGATCGATGAAGCGCATCAGGTCGCCAAGCCGCACCAAAGCAGCGCCGACGAGCACGTGCGGATGGACCGCTGGGAGCTGGCCGAAGCCCTAGCCACCACCGACCGGGTACGCCATCTACTGCTCCTGACGGCGACACCGCACAATGGCTACACAGATACGTTTGCCAGCTTGCTGCGGATGCTGGATATGGACGCTGTGAGCGGCCCGCTGCACGCGCCTCATATTCACCGGGAGGTCGCCGCGCGCCACGTCTGCCAGCGCCGTCGCCTGGACGTGGAAGGGTGGTTTGCCGGCGATGCCGGGCGCAGCCCCTTCCCCCGCCGCGACCAGGATGAGGTGATCGTCGCGCCCTCGGCGTATGAGAAGGACGCGATTGACGCGGTGATGACGTATGGCGAGCAAGTGCTCGCGCACGCGCAGACCGGCACGATCCAGGTGCGCACCCTGGCGAACTGGACGGTGCTGCATCTTCACAAACGTGGTCTGAGTTCTCCGGCGGCGTTGCGCGCCTCATTGCGGAATCGCCGGGAACGGTTGCAGGCCCGGCTGGCGGGTGCGGTTGCGCCGGACGAAGCCATGTCTGCACCTGATGACATACTGTCCGGTGTGCCTGATGCCGCCGTTTCGCCGGACGTGGCGCGCGCCAATGTGCTGGATGAAGATACCGGCGAATGGCTTACCGAGGAAGAGGTCGGGCTGCGCACTGAGCGGCTGCTGTATGGCACGCCGGAGGTGATCCGCGCGGAACTGGCCCTGTTGGAGGAGGTGTTGGCAAAAGCCGACAAGGTCACGCCGCGCCGCGATAGCAAGTTGCAGAAGCTCTTGGACAGCACGCTACCCCTGCTCCTGGCGCACCACCCCAAGGTCATCATCTTTACCCGTTATGTCGACACATTGACCTACCTGGCCGAACAGATTGCACGCGATAGGCAGTATCAGCAGACGGCGGTCTTCACCATTCACGGCAGCTTGAACGAACGGCAGCGCGCGGAGGTGTTCCAGGCGTTCACACGGGCGACAAGGGGCGTGTTGATCGCCACCGACGCCATCTCCGAAGGGATCAACTTGCAGTATGCTGCTGCGCAGGTGGTGCATTACGAACTGCCGTGGAATCCCAACCGCCTGGAACAGCGCAATGGCCGGGTGGATCGCTTTGGGCAGCCGCAACCGGTGGTGCGGATTCGCACCCTGGTGATGGACGAGACGTTGGATGCCACGATCCTCAAGGTGTTGGTGGAAAAAGCCGCGCAGATTCGCGCGGATTACGGATTCTCGCCGCCCTACTTTGGCGATGAGACCGATATTCTGGCGCTCATCCGCGATCATGAGGTCACGTTGGGTGTAAAACAGTTGGGGCTGTTCGATCCACTCTCTTCCTCCACAAGCGGGGGAGGGGCCGGGAACGCCTCCAACGGGGACGATCCCTTTGCCGCCGAGACGTTGCAGCGCATCCAGAGCGACAGCTTTTACGGTCAGACGCACATCGCGCTGCCCGACATCGAGCGGCGCTTGCGCGAGACGGAAGCCGCGATTGGCTCGCCAACGCAAATCCAGCACTTCGTTTTCAGCGGCTTGAACCGATTCGGCTGCGGGGTGGAAGATAACGGGGACGGCACGGTGAAGATCGTGCTTCAGAATCCCGCTTTACAGACGGCGGCGCTGGGCACAATCATCCTACGGGCTACCTTCGACGCCGAACTAGGGCTGGATGATCCCGATGTGACCGTGCTGGACCTGGGTCACCCGCTGGTGCGCCGGCTCATCGAAGTGGTGAAGCAGCGCGCTTTCCAGGGTGAAGATGCCTTGCACTATGGCCGCACCAGCTACAAAGTTACCCCCGACGTAGACGAAGTGACCGCCATCTTCACTTTGTTGGCGCGCTACGTGGCGCATACCGAACCCACCTCGATCATCGAAGAACTGCTGCCTGTGGCACTGCCGGTATATAGCGATCAGCCATCAGCTTTCAGCCCTCAGCAGGCGCTGGCCTGGCTCAATGCAGAGGCGACCGCCGAAGTCCGGCTGGAAGACGAGGTGAAAGAGGCGCTGCGGGACGCGCTGGACATTCCCGACCTGAATAAGGTGTTGATGCAGGCCGTGGAAGCGCGGCGGACCGTGTTGGTTGCCGATCGGCAGGCCATGCGCGCGCAGTTGGAAGCGCAGGAGAGCGCGCAGGCAACGGCCTGGTTGCGTGGCATAGACGATCTTGCGCCGGGCACGTTTGATCTACTCGCGGTGACAGCGTTGTTTCCAACTTGAATTGAATAAAAGGCGGCAAGTGTATGTCCATATCTCCTGATCTATACGCCCAATTGCAGTCCGCGTTGTTGCGGTGCGGGCCATTCCATAGCGACCGCGAGCTGCGGGCTATGTTTGCCGATGCACGCATCAGCCTGTGGCGTGAGCAACTGCCCGAAGTGGACAATTCAGCAGGCCGTGTTAGAGCCGTCATTGACCTTTTACGCGACAAGCGCAACACGGCTCAACAAAATGGACTGGTCTTGTTATTACAGGTGTTGGCAGATCAGAGCACGCCCGAAGATACGTGCCACCACGATTTGACAACATTGGCTGAGGCACTGGCGTCGAGTGTTGCGGATTCCGATGGACTTATGCTTCCTATTACTGAAGGTGTATACAAGGACGCCTACCAGACAGTCTATCACAACCTACCACAACCCGACTATGGTCGTTTCATCGGTCGTGAAGAAGAATTAGCGAAGGTCGCCCACATCTTGAGACCCTATCCTCATTCCCAGCACGCTATTGTCACCATTGACGGCATTGGCGGAATCGGCAAGAGCACCCTGGCGTTGGAGATTGCGCATCGATATTTGCGTAACTATGAACAGATAACTCCCGAAGAGCGTTTCGAGGCCATCATCTGGACCAGTGCCAAACAGAGTGTGCTGACGGCGGAGGGTATTAGGGCGCGGCGGCAGGTATTGCGCACGCTGAAGGATATTTACACGACCATCGCGGTAGCTTTGGAACGTGAAGATATCACCCGCGCTCACGCAGAAGAACAAGATAACCTCGTGCGTAAAGCCTTGACTCGCCAGCGCACACTTCTAATCGTGGATAATTTGGAAACCGTTGACGATGAAGCTGTGCTGGATTTCATTCGCGAAATCCCGGCCCCGACCAAAGTGATGGTCACCACACGGCACCGGATCGATGTGGCTTACCCAATAAGGTTGATGGGTATGCCGGAGCAGGACGGTCTGGCCTTGATCGCGCTGGAATGTCAAAAGAAAGGTGTTGAGTTGAACACCGAGCAATCTCAAAGGTTATTTGAACGCACAGGCGGAGTGCCGCTCGCCATCGTTTGGAGTATCGCGTTGTTGGGCTATGGCTATAGCGTTGATGCTGTGCTACGTCGCTTGGGAGAGTCAGAATCTGATATTAGTCGTTTTTGCTTTGAGGAGGTATTGTATTCAATCCGAGGGAAACCAGCTTATCAACTTTTACTGGCGCTCGCGATGTTCTCTAATGGTGCTAGCCGCGATGCGTTAGGTTATGTAGCCAATCTATCCGAGCTTGATCGAAATGAAGGGTTGGTCGAGTTAGAACGGCTTTCATTAGTCAACAAAAACCGCGATCGCTTCATGTTACTTCCACTAACCAAAGTGTTTTCAACTTCTGAGCTTCAGTCCGCCGACGATCTTTGGCTTGATTTGAGAAAACGATTCGTAGATTACTTCAGACGTTTTTCCAATGCAATATTGGAGCTAGAGGCCCGTGAGTATTGCCAGCGATATCGTGATATCCAGACATTTACGGATGATGGGCCAAACTTGCTGGATGCGGTGGATTGGGCTTTGGAGCTTGGCCAGACAGATGATGTTCTTGTTGTTTCATTAGCTGCTATTGAGTATTTGATAATTCTAGGCGACTTTAGAAAGGCTGTTGCATTATGTAAGCGGGCACTCGACTTAGGTTGGATAGTACAGGATCGAATTAGTATCGCACGATTTGCCAATTTGGAGGCATGGATTCTTGTGCAATTAGGGGATTTACAGGCTGCCGAAGAACTTGGGTTAGTGGCATTACAAGAATATGAAGAAGTCGGAAATATAGAGGGTTCAATTGGCGCACTTCTAACTGCAAGTACAGTTTACAGAAAGCAGGGTCACTTCAAAAAGGCTCGTGAACTTAGTGACCGAGCGTGGAACCTCGTTAAGGATTTAGGGACGAACGATTTAGAGGCTTGGGTCAACGATCAATACGGCAAAATCGCCCGCGATGCAGGGGAGTGGGAATCCGCTTGGGAATATTTCACCATTGCAGCAAGGCTCGAGTTCCAGGCTACAGGTGTGTCATATACTGATGAGCGTTATCACGCATTGTATGGAGGGCAGCTAGCTCTCGTAGCTTATCATTTAGGGAAACCTCAAGAGGCAAAAGACCTTTGTTTGAGAACTATGGAAGCGACCAGACATCATCGCAGACTACATGATA
>JAKJAB010000274.1:0-2546 GCA_022707725.1 Chloroflexota bacterium
GCTGAACCCAAAACGGCAATTTTTGCGCTTCCTACTGTCATTGCAGGCGTAAAAGTGCGCCCCACCTGAATAGTTACTACTTCTCTATACTACTAGAATTTTGGCTCCCGAACGTTAAAATATGATTAAGGGCAGGTGTACAGAGTGTTACATAGGGCAGTCGGATAGTCAGGTAGTCTGGCCACAGGGCGGCGAGAGTCGGGGCAACCATAAAAGCAGGCGGTAGACGGCGAACAGGAATTCACCCTGTCTACCGTCTACCGCCTACTGTCTACCCACATTGGGGAAGGCGGGACTTGAACCCGCACGCTTTTCAGCACATGATCCTAAGTCATGCTCGTCTGCCTGTTCCGACACTTCCCCGGCAGCCGCCATTATACGTCAAATGACGGCGCAAGCAAATGTTTCAAGCCGTCAGCCGTCAGCTTTCAGCGATCAGCAAAGAGGTTCAAGGTGCGGTTATCTTCGCAGACGCACGGGCTGAACGCTGACGACTGATAGCTGAAGGCTACCCCTGCGCCACTTCTTCTCCATACGCCAGCAGCGCGGCGACCTCTTCATCCGAACGGCCTTCAGCGTAGACGCGCAGCACCGGCTCGGTGCCTGAAGGCCGGATCAACAACCAGGAATCGTCCGCCAGGATGTACTTGACGCCATCCTTTTGGCTGACCTCGATCACCGTTTCACCTGCCAAGGTCGCCGGGGCGTGGTCGGACAGTCGCGCTACCATCGCCTTTTTGGGTACCGGGCGCTGAAGCGGAATGTCGGTGCGGGCATAGCGCGCCGGGCCTACCTCATTTTGGATGTCGGCGATTAGCTCGTGCAGCGGGGCGTTGGCGTCGGCCATCACTTCCAGCAGCAGCAGACCCATCAGCACTCCGTCCCCCTCGGGAATGTGGCCCTTGATTGACAGACCACCGGATTCCTCGCCGCCGATCAACACGTCACCCTCGAGCATGTAGTCGGCGATGTAGTTGAAGCCCACCGGCGTCTCGTACAGCGGCAGACCATACCGTTTCGCCAGCCGGTCTACCATCCGCGTCGTCGAGACGCTCTTGACGACCGCGCCGCTCCAGCCTCGCTTCTCCACCAGATAGCGCAAGGCCAGGGCGAAGATGTGATGCGGATCGATAAAGTTGCCGCGCGCATCCATCGCGCCGATGCGGTCGGCGTCGCCATCCGTCGCCAGGCCTATGTCGGCGTGATAGGTCTGGATCGCCGCGCTGAGGGCTTGCAGGTAATGGCCGAGCGGTTCGGGGTGGATGCCGCCGAAGCCGGGGTTCATTTCGCAGCGGATTTCGTGCAGGCGGCAGCGCGTGCGGCTCAACATGTCGCGGAAAGCGCCGCGCCCGGCGCCGTACATCCCATCGGCCACCACTTGTAGCTCCCCTTTGGAGATCGTGTCCAGGTCGAGCAGGGTGGAAAGATGCTGGTAATAGGCCCACGCCGGATCGAAGAGCCGGATGAGACCGAGGTTGGTCGCTTGCTGGTATTCCATCAAATTGGGGCCGCGCGCTTCGCTCTGATTGCGTTCCAGCAGCGCCTCGACCTGTCGCGCTTGTTCTGGCAACGCCGAACCGCCGAAGCTCGCCTTGAGCTTGACGCCGTTGTAGCGCGGGGGGTTGTGACTGGCTGTGATCATCACACCGGCCTCGGCTTTTTTATCGACGATGGCGTAGGAGACTGCCGGGGTGGGGGCGTCGGCGCGGGTGAGGTGCGCGACGATGCCGTTCCCGGCCATCACGCGCGCCACCTCGCGCGCGTAGCGATCCGAGAGGAAGCGCGTGTCGTAGCCGATGACGACCTCCGATTGCTCACGCTCGCTCTGTTCGCGCACGTAGTCAGCGATCGCCTGCGCCAGCAGGCGCACATTCTCGAAGGTAAACGTGTCGCTAATGACCGCTCGCCATCCATCTGTACCAAATGCAATTGTCATAGTTCCCCTCCTTTATACCACGTCACGGTTTCTCCATCTCTGCCAGCGCCGTATAGGCTGGACGTACTGCGCCGCCCGGCCACGTATCGAGGTCGCCATCGCCTAATCCCCACAGGAACGGATCGACGATGCCCCACCAGAATTCCTCGTTGTGCGGCCCCCACGTGGGATCGGGCAAGTTCCACACGAACATCGGGCCAATCCAGGGCGACCAATGCTCGCGCGCGTAATGAAAAGCGCGCACCAGATAATCCGCCTGCTGCTCCGGCGTTACGGCGAACCAGGCGTAGTCGGGGTTTTCGGGCCGGTTATCGGTGTGCCAACCGAATTCCAGAATGGCGACTTGCTTGCCACCATCGCTGTACTGCTCCATAATGGCACGCATGTTCTCGACGTGCCGGAAACAGAAGACCTGATGCCCCCCGTAGCCGTTCGCGGGATCGGCGGCCTCAGTGGATGAGACTTCCGGCGCGGCTTTGTAACCGGGGGCATTGAGTCCCAACAGGTCGAAATAAGGCGCTGCGCCGGCTTCGTACATCCCCTTCAGATAGTCGACATCCGGTATCGCATCCGGTGGGCCGGAACCGGTAGGCGCCAGTCCCGCCGAGAT
>JAKJAB010000274.1:2561-5129 GCA_022707725.1 Chloroflexota bacterium
CAGCGCGTTCGGGTCCGCCGTCTTGACGCCCACATAGCACGCCCGCAGAACAGCGACGTAGTCCGCAGCGTTAGGCGTGAGGTTGTTCCACTCGCGGGCCAGGTTTGGCTCGTTCCAGACCTGATACCCGGCTACGCGGCCCTGGTAGCGTTCCGCCAGCGCATGGCAGAAGTCGCCAAAGGCTTCTATCTCCACCGGCAGCATCCGCCCCTCGACATCCGGCTCTGCGGGTCTGGCCCAGAGCGGCGGGCAATCCACGCGAAAAACCAGGTTGACGCCGGCTTCCTCTGCTTCTTTGACCAACCGATCGGCAGCGAACCACTCGTACCGCCCCGGCCCGGCCGCTTCGACATCGAACCATGCCAGCCGCTGCTTGACCCAGGTGAAACCGCCATCGCGCACCAGCGGCCAATCGCGCCGCACGGCGGCCCACGGATCCCACCACATATGGATGTTGATCCCGTATTCGGGAGAGTTCAAGTGTTGCGGCACAGGCCACGGAGTCGGCGTTGGCTCAGGGGTGGGGATGGGTTCGCTTCCCGGAAGAAGGCCGGCCCGCGTCGCTAACAGCCATCCGGCGAGCGCCAGGAAAGCGAGCCCTCCCAGCGCACCGGCAAGCAGTGTCCGCCGCCGTGACCGGGGCTGTTCCTGCGTCACTTGTGAAAGATCGGCCATCAGCATAACAGAGAACGACTAGGGAATCTTGGGCATCTCTCCGAGCGCGTTGTAAGCCGGACGCGCGGCACCTTGCATATCCAAAATGCCATACGGCGCGTTGGGGTCGGTCGGGCCGGGGCCTTTGTACGAGTAGTCCAGGTTCCATAGGAACGCCAGGTGGACGAAACCCCATTCGCGCATCAACTGGAAGGCCTGGACCGTCCATTGCGTTTGCTCCTCCAGCGTGTTGTCGTCGGCGAACTCGAAGCCTACCGGTGTAGCGCCAAACCCTTCCGAGGTGGCCCACCCAAACTCGGTGACACACAGCGGCTTGTTGAAGCCCGCTTTCTGGATCATGTCGTGATACCCCCAGAGCGTGCTCTTGAACGACCAGGAGTGATCGGGATTGTCGAAAGGTCCCCGAAACTTCGCGGTGGGGTCATTGTAACCTTCGTCCCACGCGACATCCGGCGGCATGTTGATGCCGTTGTGATGCGCGCCCACGCAGTCTGCATAGTTGAGAAATCCCGCATTGATCATTTGCTGGAAGTAAACGAAATCGTCCATATAGATCACGCGGTTCGGGTTAGCGGGATCGGTCGCCGAAGCGCCTGTGGGCGACAGCGCCCCGCTGATAACGATGATGTTGGGGTCGCGGCTCTTGATGGCCTGGTAGGAGAGGCGCAGCATTTCCACGTAGCTGGCTGCATTCACACCCGCCGCAGTATCCCATTCGCGATCCAGGTTTTGCTCGTTCCAGACCTCGATGGCGTGGATTTTGCCCTTGTAGCGGTCGACCATTTCGCCCAGGAAGTTGATGTAAAGCGTGACGTCGTCGGGTGGGGCGGCTTGAGGGTTGGCGTCGCGGTAGGTGAGACTCCATTCCGGCGCGCCGACCACACTCAACATCACTTTGAGATTGCGCTCGCTGGCAAATTCCACCATCACGTCGTAGCCGCTCCAGTCCATCTGACCGGGGCCGGGCGAGAAGTGATCCCAGCGCACCTGTTGTTTGACCCAGGTGAAGCCGAGTTGGTACGCAATCTGGTTGAGGGTATAATCCGGCATAATAATGGCGTTTGCGGCGATACCGTAGCCGAAATCTCCCCACGGTAGCCGCGGGTAGGCCGGCGTGGCCTGCGTGCTGCTCTGAGGGGTCGGTGTGGGCAGCGTGATAAAGCCTTCCTGCGCTGCTGTGGGCTGCGGCGCTGGCAGGGTCGCCGTGGGCGTCGCGGGCGCTTTCGTGGCCGGCGCTTTTCCGCCGGGTAACTTGATCAGGCCGAAGACGCACGCCAGCGCCACCAACAGCAAGATGCCCCAGATGACAGCCGCTATGGTCAGTTTGCGGCCTTTCAATCCAGCAAAAATATCCCCAACATGTTGCAAAAAAGGATTATCCATAGATCCTCCACGTGTAGGTTATATGAACACGACCAGTATCAGCCAGATGATCAAAACCAGGCAACTGCCGACTAATCCAAAGATTGCCGCGGCCTTGTAACGGTAGCGTGCGAGCAACGCCCCGAGGCTTACCGCCATCCCCATAACAGCGGCATTCACAGCGATATCCATAGCTAGGATATACAGTGTATCGGACGGTCCCTGTACCCCCGTCAAGCCAACGGCAAACAAGACGCCTAATACGAGCACAAGTCCGGCCAGCGCGCCGATGCCCAACAATCCGCCCAGCCAGGGGAAGACTTTGGGCGCGACGAACCATGTGCGCTCTGCGGGTGCGATTTCAGCCATCTGGGCGTGCGCTATGCCGTCCTGGAATTTCTGGAACCGTTTGTAACTACGAAAAGTCTGATAAGCCATGTAGAATTGCAAAAAGGAAAAGAACATCCAGCCGGATTGCCCGGAGACGAGGTTGCTGATGCCCGCCCAGGCCAAAGTGACTGTGTACAGGAC
>JAKJAB010000275.1 GCA_022707725.1 Chloroflexota bacterium
CGCGCCGAGATTCTGCGCATCGCCGAAGAAATGAACTACCGCCCCAGCAGCATCGCCCGCGGACTGGCCACCCAACGCACCGGCACGCTGGGCCTGGTCGTTCCAGATATCGCCAACCCGTTCTTTGCCGAAGTGGCGCGCGGGGCTGAACATGAGGCGTATGCGGCAGGGTACAACGTGTTCCTATGCAATACCGACGAAGAGCCACAACGCGAAATCGCGGTGTTGCGCTCGCTGGAAGAAAAGCGCGTCGACGGCGTGATGCTGTGCAGTTCACGCCTCGATGACGAGGCGCTTTACAAATCACTGAGCCGCCATGCCAGCGTGGTTCTCGTCAACCGGCGACTAAACGGCTACGAATTCGGCTGCGTCGTGATCGACGACGAGCAAGGCGGAAAGAACATCACTCAGCACTTGCTCAAAAGCCAGCGCCAGGCTATTGGATTTTTGGCCGGACCGCTCGCCTCGCGCAGCGGACAAAAACGCGTGGCAGGATATCGCGCGGCTATGGCGGAAGCGGGTGTTGCTTACCATCCAGAGTGGATACGGCCCTGCCCCCCCAGCGTCGAGGGAGGTCACAAAGTAGCTAACAGGCTGCTCAGCGACCATCCGGAGATTACCGCACTCTTTTGTTACAACGATCTGGTCGCCATCGGCGCATTGCAGGCCAGCCACGACCTGGCGTTGACTGTCCCCGACGATCTTGCTATCGTTGGGTTCGACGACATCCCCTTAGCTGCACTGGTGACTCCAGCGTTGACAACATGCCATGTCTCCCGCTACGAAATGGGCGTCCAGGCGATGAATATGCTGCTGGAGCGGATCAACGGCTGCACCACGGAATGCCAGCAAGTGATCCTCCAGCCCGAGCTGATCATCCGCGCCAGCGCCCCGTAGATTGAATCACATAGGTTGCACGCGCACGACATTCGTCGCGGTGCGACCTTCCTCGCAGACGAGCGCCACAGCGCCGCCCGTCAACGGCTGCACATCGGTCACTGCAAACAACGCTGCGCCGTCAATCCACGCCCGCACTGTCGCGCCGCTGACTTCCAGGCTCAGCGTGTGCGTCTCACCGAACGTCCAGGGGAAATCGACCTCGGCGAGCACGTGGGGCGCGTCGCACATTTTGACCAGGCGCGCTTTTGTGGGCAATTCGGCGCTATCCCGATACAGCAGCAGCGCATAATAGCGCCGCATCCCTTGCACACGCGCCGCCACACCGGCGGACTTGACCAGGTGCGGCGTCACGTCAGCGGTGACGCGGTAGTCGGTCCATTCACGGGTTCCTTGCATCAACAGGCCCACACCCTCGTTTTGGATCAGGCGGTAGTTTTCCCCCCAATGAGACACCTGATCCACAGCGTTGACCCACGCGCGCTGCCACATCGTCCCCGTATGGCCGGGGCGCGTGAGCGCGACGTCCGGCGTACCATCCCAGGTGAGATAGTCGAGATAGAGGTCGCCTTCTGCGCGTTTCACGCTGTTGATTTCGACGCCAATCTCTGCAATGGGGTCGCCATCCATATCCGGGATGCGCCACACAAATTCCTGCGCCGCGCCTGGCGCGAGTGCGGCGCTCGGACCGGGGAGATGCCGCAAACGCTCGCCTTCTCCATAGACGCGCAGATACAGCCCGCACGTCACCGGCATTGCGTTGGCAGCGGCGGCAACCACGCGCGCGCGCACGGTCTGCCCAGGGTAGAGCGTTGGCGACGCCAGCAGGTCATAACCGGGCATCCGCGCCGCGTCCGGCGGTGTGAACGTCGCCGTCGCGGCGCGCGCCGGGCGTCCCACGGCGACGCCGCGATAATGCAACGCCAGGCTGCGCTTGCCGGCGAGGCTGCGCCCGGCGACGTTTTCCACCGTCAGCGTACCCCGCGATTCGACGCTGTCTTCCGGCAGCCAGCCCTGCACAGCGCCCGGCATCTCGAAGTGGAAGCGCGCTCCCCCCTTCGGCGCGAGCGGCGCTTCGCCCGCCAGCGCGCGCCCGACGTTGGCGATGTGGAACGCCTCCGTCAGGGCGTCGGTGATCGCGCGCCCGCCATCCGCCGTGGGCAGGAACATTCGGTCGGCCACCGGACCACGATAGTCGGGGCCAGCTTCGATCCCCGCCAACCCGTTCTTGATCCCCATCAGACAACCGACGTTGCCGGAATTGCAGTCGGTATCCCAGCCGCAGGTATTGACGATCATCAGCGTTTTTTGGAAATCGTCGTCGCCCCACAGCAGGCTCAGCACGATCAGACCGTGGTTGGGTACCATGTGGCAATTGCCGCCGTATTTATCGTAGCCGTACTGCGCTGCGAGCAAGCCAAACGCCTCGCGCCAGTCGGGGACGCGCTCGCGCCAATTGCGCAGATCGCCGATCATCCGGTAGATGACCGAGTCTTGAGGGATGAAGGTGACGGCTGTGTCCAGCAGCACAGCGATGTCGGGTTCGACGAATGCCAGGGACTCCATCGCTGCGATGACCTGCGCACCGTAGATCGCCTCGCCGTCGTGGCTGACGCTCGCCGCGCGGCGCGCCAAATCCACCGCCAATGCCGGATCGCCCGGCGCGATCATAGCCCAGCCATCGATGAAGATCTGCGCGCCGATCTGTTCGGCGACAACCTTGCCGTTCAGCGCCATCGAACCGCTCTGCGGCGCAGGAATCCCGTGCTTGAGACGCAAGTAGGCAGTATGCTCGGTCGAATTGCCCAGCCCGCCCCACCACAGGATCGTGCGTTTCTCGATAAGGTAGTTGAGCCAGGTCTGGCCGATTTGGGCGGGGGTTAGCGCCAGCGTATTGCCGTAGTCGGGCATCGCGCGCAAGAAGGTGAACGTGCCGGTGATGTCATCGTCGGTCACGATGAGGGGCGCGCCGCGCTTTTCGTGGACGTAGTAGTTGATCTCGCCCAATTCCGCCATCATCCGCCCATAAGACCACCCTTCGAAAGGCCGCCCCAGATAAACGCCAATAATCTTGCCGAGCACCCCGGCATACACACGTTCGACGTAATCAGGTAGTAATGACATTACTTTCTCGCTTTCTTGCCAGAGCTATGTGACCGTGATGGACGCGACTTTCGCTTCGGTCTGATTTCCGTACCGATATAGATGCCGTAATGCGGCAACATCTTGCGATGCACAAGTAAAACCAACATCGCAGCGACAAACGCGATGGCAAAAATCAACAACGAACTGCTCAGTTTGTCCATCAAATCGGGGTCGATAAGCATCACCCCGGCCAACGTTAGCATCAACATCCCGCCGATAAGCTTGAGCACGCGCCCATGCTTCTCTTCCAGTCGGCTGGTTTTGAGTGTAAAGACGGCGCCAAGGAAAATCGCTGCCTCATCGATCTGGTAAATCACCATGTAGAGCAACAACAGCAGCGCGAACGCCAGCGTCCCCACCTGCTGTGCTGTCAGGAGATTCGTCCACAGCACCGGAAACCCCGCCGTGCAGGAGAACTCCACCACCGAAACGCCCACCGCCATCACAAACGTCGCGCTGACCAGGCCCCACAGCGAGTCGCCGGCTTGCATAACCTTGCGGATGCCCTTGTAGATGCCGGATTTCTTGTCGTCGGCGATGGTGAAGGAAAACCCCTCTTTGTACCAGAAGTAGTCCTTGATATTGATCAACGCGAAGAACAGCGCCAGCAGCGCGACCACCGCCTGAATCCACCCCAAAAAGCTCACGAAGGTGAAGACCGTAAACAGCCCGGTGATAAACAGCATATACACCGCAGCGGTCACCGTGATGAAAACCGCGCCGATGATGAACACCTTTTTGCGCGAACCGGTGTTCAACGCCAACGACAGCAGAATCGACAGCACCCACAACGAGCAGGGATTGAACCCATCCACAAAGGCGATCAAAGCCGTGCTGGCGAACAACGACTGTGACTCCAGATTGACTTTTCCGATCAACGGGATGTCAATGACGCTCAAAGCCGGTGCAGTCTCTCCGGGGTTTTCCGTTGCCGCGACAGTCCGCGCCTCGCGCCCTGGAACCAGGCCTATGCCCAGGTCCGGGCACGTCTCGGTCAAGCATAAGTTGACTTGTGCTTCGATCTCTTCGCCTATCTGGGGACTATATCCTACCCAATGCCGGTCGCCGACAAAGGTAGTAGGCACGCCGCGCGCCTGATCGTCCACAACTGCGGTCATCCGCTTGAAAAGTTCCTGATTCTCAGGGACGTACCACACCTCATATTCGTACAAAGTGATACGTGGATTGTTGCGCGCCAACTTCTGCAAAAATGGCTTCTCGTCCGCGCAATGGGGGCATCCATCGCCATAGAAGAAATAAATCGGCACGTCAACCGGCGCTGGGGCGGGCATTTCCGCGCGCCCTGGCGCAACCTGCCAGAACCCAACGCTCAACAGCGCCAACATTATGGCGACTTCGAAAAATGTTTTTCTTTTCAATGGAATACCCCTGAATACGCGAATTCCGTTCGCCCAAGAGCGAAGTGTACTCCAAACTGGGTGTTAAGTCAACCTCGAAATGACGCAGCTTGCCAAAGTCCATTTCACAAGTACACTTTTCTACAGTGTATTGGTTAACGAGTTTCCGTCTGTTTTGAGCTTTTTTCGCGATGAAGGAATGAACTATGGCACACACAAAGCTTATGCACCTAATCGACGCACTGAGTCGGCGTCCACACCGTTACCTTGCGCTTTGCGGCCTCGCGATGGCCCTCCTACTCCTCTCCGCGTGCGAAATGACCGCATCCACGCCCGAAGTCACGCCTGTTTTCGTGGACCATTTCGAGGCGCTCGTCTCCGTCACCGGTAAGGTCACGCCCGCCGTATGGACGACGGTTGGCGCGCAGACCGGCGGCATGGTCGTCGAGGTCCTCGTCGAAGAGGGCGCGCAAGTCATCGCCGGAGACGTGCTCGTGCAGTTGGATGACGCCGACGCGCAACTGGCGCTCCGCCAGGCCGAAGCCGCGCTGGCCGCAGCGGAAGCGCAAGTCGCGCGGGTCAAGGTCGGCGCGCGCCCTGAAGAAATTGCCGTTGCCGAAGCGCAGGCCCTCGCCGCGCAAACGTTGATCTCCGAGACGCTGGCGCAGCGCGATCAACTGTTCGCCGGCGCTGGCGAAGCGCAAATCGCCGCAGCCGAAGCCGCC
>JAKJAB010000276.1 GCA_022707725.1 Chloroflexota bacterium
ACAGGGCGATCCCGTGGTCGATGACAAGGGAAAAGTCGCGGGCTTTGTGACGAGTTGCGCCATCGATACCGAGGGGCAGCAGGTGGGCCAGGCCTACGTGCGGAACGCTTACACCGCTGAGGGGACACCCCTGGCAGTCCTGGTATCGCCGCGCCGCGAACCCAAGCCGCGTGCGCAACTCACACTGGGAGATCGCACGCAGCTGCCGGTGGCGATTGTGGTGTTGAGCCGCTTTCCCAAGCGGTAGAGGCTATCTCACACACGCCGCGCAGGTCTCCCCTGCGCGGCGTTTTTATTCCCAATCCTCACCGGCGTCAGGGTCTTTCCACGCGGGCAGCGTGAAGTAAAAGGAGACCCCGCCTTCAGGTTGATTACGTATCCAGATTTTGCCGCCGTGCGCTTCGACAACCAGGCGGCAAAATGCCAGACCCAGGCCATAGCCGCGTCCCTGGTATTGACCGGCGACAAACTTGGTGAAGAGCAGTTTTTGCGTCTCCGGTGGAATGTGCGGGCCGTTGTTATAGACCTCGATCTGGACCCACTTGTCTTCGGGGACTGCGGCAATGCGGATGCGCCCTGCTTGTTTGGGCACAAACTTACGCGCGTTGCTGAACAGGTTTTCGAAGACGCGCGTCACGGCAGCAGCATCGACCCACAAGAACGGCAATGTGTAGGGAACATCCACGTCCACATGGATATCCTCGGTGGAAACAAAGGTATTCTTGACAATTTCGGCGACATGATCGGCGAGGATGAGCGCCTGTTGTTGGAGTTCGAAGCGCCCAGATTCCAGGCGGCTGATTTCCAGGATCGTCTCCACCAGTTTGGTGAGCCGTTCGGTGCTGGTGACGGCGATGTTGATCAATCCGTCGGTGACATCCTGCATTTCGGGGTCTTGTAGCAGGTGCAACGCGTGCTGGGCCGCTGAAAGGGGATTGCGCATATCGTGGACCAGCATGTTGAGCAGGTCTTCGCGCATCTTTTCCAGCGCTTTGACTTCGGTCACGTCGCGGAAGAGGAACAGCGCGCCCAGGGACTGCCCCTGTTCAGAGAAAACGTCCCAGCGCTGCACCAGCAAGGTCAATCCGCTGTTGGTTTCGAAAACCGGTACATTGCGATTCTCGGCGGCAGTTGTAGTTTCCTCTTCAGTGTCCTCGATGTGTCCAACGACCTTCCGCACTTGTCCGGCCGCTTCAGTGAGCCATTCTGCAAGTTTAGGGGTGTTTGCCGCGGTCGCCGCGATCATCTCGGTCAACTCGCGCGATTCCCAGCGTGTGGTATCGTTCGGTAGCGCCAACATCCGCAAAGTCGGTCCGTTGATATAGCGGATGGTGGGTTGCCCGGTATCGAAACCAACCAGGATAATGCCATCACGCGAGGACTCCAGGATCGCGCGCATCAGGCTTTCGCTCTTCTGTGTGGCTTCGTAGAGGTTGATACGCACCAGGGCCGCCATCCCCTGTTGGACAATGGCCCACACCATAATGGTTTCATTCTCATCCAACGCATTTTCTTCGGCCATCAATACGGCCACGATACCGGCGCGATCGTCGCTGGGGGCAAAGAGCGGCAGGTAGAGCACTTGCTTGGCGCCGACTGCCGCGACGTGCTCCCACAAGGAGGGGAATTCCGCACGTTGCGCTTCGGTCAGCACATACATGTGTTCCTGTCGGCTGGTCTCCAAAAAGGTGGCTTCGCCTTCCCAGACTGGGCCTTCTGCCCAGTGCACCCTAAAGAGGCTGTTTCCGGTCGAGTAAATTTGCGAGCGCACCCATTGACCATTCTCAATCCGGCAAAAAACTGTGCCGATCGCGCCGGCGATATTGTCGTGCAACGCGCGCAGGAGCAGGAAAATGTTGGCATGACTGCCGGTCTGCGATAGAAAAGCCGTGGTGATCTCGTAGAGGCGACGCATAATTTGGAGTTGATCCCGCATCTGATCAGCGAGCTGCCCGCGCTGGAGCGTGAGGGCCAGTTGGTCGGCGATGGTCACCAGCAGTTGGGTTACTTCGAGGGACAAAGTCTGTTTGTTTAGCGTGCTGAGGCGCATTACGCCGACAGCTTTGCCCTCAACGATGAGCGGAAGATTGACGTGGCTTTGCGGTTCCTGCACTTCGGAGCTGCCCGTGGTCGCTACGGGTGGATCATGTTCCACCACCATCCATTTCTGAACCAGGGCGCGCCCTGGCCCACCTTCCCCAGGCAGAAACGTGGTTTCAGGCTTGATCTCGTCTGCGGGGCTGCCCAGGCACACGCTGAGTTTGAGGACCTGATCCCTTTTGTCCAGCAGATAGATTTGCCCCTGAACCATGTCGGCAATTTGCATCGCCTGGCTCAGGCCGGTCGTGAGAATGTCATCCAGGTTGGTGGCAGTGTTGATGGTAGAGATGAGGGTGTACAGACTCTCCAGGTAGGTTTGGCGTTGACGTTGTTGGCGCGTAATCACGGAGTCTGGCTGGCGTTTGATGCGGCTGCTATCGCGTTCGCACTGTAGCAGTGCGCTGTGAACGAGCGGTGTGAGCAGCGCGCCACCCTGCTCGAGCAGTGCCTGTGGGAACGCATCGTCAACATCGGTGAAGACCAGCAGCGCCTTGGGTGTTTCCGAGTTGGGCGGGATCGGGAGTAGCCACATGGGGGTGATAAGCTCGTGGATAATCAGCGTGTGGAAACCGTGTTGAGCCAGGCCCTTTTGCCAGCGTGAGGCGTATTTTTGCAGCGCTACACAGAGTACCTGAATCTCTGGCTGCTGGTACTGTGTGCAGTACAGAGGAGTGCGGCTCTCATCAAGCAATAAGAGCGCGGCATTTTGCGTTCCGGCCGTTTTGGCAAAAAGCGCGAGAGCCTGTTGCACTGCCGTTTGCCAGGGCAGGTCGCCGCTCAGACGGCAAATATCACTCAGCTCTGCAATGAATGACTGCGAATTCTCTGCCTCCACGCTTTTCCCTCCAGAAAGACTGTTGCTGACTAACCTAATAATACCATAGGGCGCGTGGGCTGCAACTGACACTTGCTCCTTATGCACCTTATGATAAAATGAGCAACGTGGAACCGCGAATCGTTTTTATGGGAACACCCGAATTTGCGCTGCCGACGTTGGAACGGCTCGCCTCGCACTATCCGCTCGTCGGTGTGGTCACGCAACCAGACCGGCCTGCCGGACGGGGGCGGCGTGTGGTTGCTTCTCCGGTCAAGGAATTTGCGTTGGCCGAAGGCATCCCCATTTTCCAGCCGGAGCGGTTGCGACGGGTGGAAGCCGTCGAGCGCATCCGCGCCTGGGCGCCGGATTTGATCGTGGTGGCGGCTTATGGGCAGATTTTGCGCCCATCCGTACTGGAAATCCCGCGCCTGGGGGTGCTCAACGTCCATGCATCGTTGCTCCCGCGTTGGCGCGGCGCAGCGCCGGTGCAAGCGGCGATTTTAGCCGGGGACACGGTCACCGGTGTGACTATCATGAAGATGAATGAGGGGATGGACACCGGCCCTGTCGTGGCCAAACGGGAAGTTCCTATATTGCCGGGTGAAACGGGCGGGGATTTGGAGACGCGACTTGCAGCAATCGGCGCGCAATTGTTGCTGGAAGTGTTGCCCGATTACACCCTCGGTCTTGTACGACCTCAGTCCCAGCCTGAAGAGGGTGTAACGCTGGCGCCGCGCATTTCTACAGAGGCCGCCGGCATCGATTGGACGTGTTCCGCGGTGATGCTGGAACGCCATGTACGCGCTTTTGCGCCTGTGCCGGGCGCGTTCACTACCTGGAATGGCACGCGGCTGAAGGTCTTGCGCGGTGAGGCGGTTCCCCACGTCGGGCCAGCCGTCGGTCCTGGCAGTGTCTTTCAGTGGCAGAAGTTCCCTGCCGTGGTGGCGGGAGAAGGGGCTTTGGTCTTGTTGCAGGTGCAGATGGCCGGTAAGCGTCCAATGAACGGCGATGCATTCGTGCGTGGCAGAAAGGATTTACTGGGGGCCGTGCTAAGCTCCCATAGACCGGGCGAGTAAGGAACAGTCGCCCGGTCGATTTTTCGATGGTGGGTTGTGCGCCTACGGCGCTTGTAAATCAAAGCTAATGTTCTTGAAACTATATCATAATGAGGAGGCTGTATGTCAGGTCATAGCCATTGGCAAACCATTCGGCGGAAGAAAGAGGCAAACGACTCCAAACGTGGTGCCGTGTTCACCAAGGTCGCGCGCGAGATCGTTATCGCGGTGCGCGAAGGCAACGGCAACGGCGATCCGGAGAGCAACATCCGTTTGCGCATGATGTTGGATAAAGCGCGCAGCCTGGGAATGCCGCGCGATAACATCGACCGCGCGATCCGGCGTGGCACCGGCGAGGATAAGGACGATGTAGAGATCACGGAGATCACCTACGAGGGTTACGGTCCTAACGGCGTTGCCATTATGATCGATGTGGTTACCGATAACCGCAATCGCGCGATTGCGGCTGTGCGTCACGCGCTGAGCCGCTCAGGTGGGGCCATCGCCAGCCCCGGCGCGGTCGCCTGGCAATTCAACCGCAAAGGCGCGATTCACGTTCCGGCGGATGTCGATTTCGACACCTTGTTTGAAGCGGCAGTCGAAGCCGGCGCTGAGGATGTGGTCCAGGGTGAGGATGAGGACGATCACATCGTCTATACCGATCCCACCGATCTGCACATGGTCAGCAGTCACCTCAAAGAAATGAAGATTGAGGTAGACGATGCCAATCTGGTACTGGTTCCGCAGAACGAGGTGGCGCTCGACGAGAAGAGCGCCGTGCAGGTGCTCAAGCTCATCTCGGCCCTGGAAGAATTGGATGACGTGACCCAGGTGTTCTCCAACCTGGAAATGTCGGATGAAGTGATGGCGGCCTTCGAGGCCGCGATGGCCTGACGCTTGTACTGCAACGCACTTTCATAGTGCGTTGCAGGTGCTATGCCATGCGTGTTTTAGGGATCGATCCTGGCACGGCTATCACAGGATACGCGGTCGTCGATGAGACGGGGGGGCGTTTGTCGCTGGTGGCAATCGGCGTGGTCGATACACCGGCGAAGATGTCCTTGCCCGCGCGCCTGCAACAGATCTACGCCGGTCTG
>JAKJAB010000277.1:0-4793 GCA_022707725.1 Chloroflexota bacterium
GGTTCAGGCGCGTCATTTGTCTCTGATAGCGTTCGCGCAATTGACAAGTCAACGAAGTATCCACGTCCAAAATGCGTGGAATCTGTGAAAAACGCAGTGTGTAACGTCCCACCATCGCTTGCACCGCCACAATCGCGTCCCACTTGCCTATATCCGGCAGATGAGCGAGGGTCGATTGCATCTCTCTGATTCGCCAGAAGACCAGAGGAACCGGCGAGAGATATTTGATAAGCTGTGGTAATTGCACGTAGCGAAAAGGATCAGCATACACGGGGTACATCGTTACATTTTCGTGGGTCTCCGGCTCGGTTTTGGAATCAGGATCAAAGGCCACAAGCGTAACATGATGCGCCTTCGTCAATGAGCGTAAGAGGTAATTGGCGCGGATCTTGGAGCCATTGTCCGGCGGATATGGAGACCAGGTCGACAGAAACAAGATATGCATCGCTCACCCCAGAAACTTGCGATAATCTAGTGTGTAGTCCAGATTGGCTTCACGCTGACCGACCGGCCTGGCCGGTACGCCGGCTACGATAGCACCAGGAGCAACATCGCGGGTGACAACCGCACCTGCGCCTACGATAGCGCCTTCCCCAATGGTGACGGCGGGCAACACCAGCGCCCGGGCGCCTATAAACACGTGGTCGCCGATGCGCACAGGAGCGCCACGCTCCGCAAAAGTCGGGCTGTGCGGGTCGTGCTCCAACGTCCAAATAGCCACCCCCTCCGAAATGCTGACGTTGTTGCCGATCTGCACCCCCGTCCGGCCATCCAAAAACACATCCCGATTGAGCACCGTGTGCTGACCGAGTTGCACGCCAGCAGGTCGATAAAACCGGCAATGGCGATGAATACTGGTACCAGCCCCAATCTTCATTCGAAAAACGTACCGGTAGATGAACAGTCGCAGAGTGTGAAAGGGTGCCTTTCCCGTTAACTCCACCAAAAAGTCCAGGGAATCATACCACACCCAATAGAGCCGGTTGAGCGCGCGCCGCAACCAATAAGGCAACCGCTGACGTAAGCCCGGCGGCACGACACCGGCAAGCCGTTGATAATCGCGCGTGATCTCGCTTAAATTCACATCAGGCTGTTTTTCGTCCATAGCTCTCGCCGGTAGAATGTGCGTCAGCTCGGCGCCTGGGCTTTAGCAAAGGTCGCCAGTAACCGCTCGATATGCAACCTGGCGCTCCAATCCTCGACTGCCTTGCGACGCGCGCGCTGGCCCATCTGATGGCGCAAACCGGGCGAAACCAGCAAACGTTCAAGGGCGCGGGCCAGGCCGGTCACATTACCGCTTTCGACCAGGTACCCTGAGACGCCGTCTTCGAGCCAATCGAGAACGCCTCCGACCGCAAAGGCCACCACCGGACGCCCATGAAGGAATGCCTCAGGGCCGAGGCGGCCAAACGGCTCCGGCCACAGCGAAGGCACTGCCACACATGCACAGGCTTGCAGGTTAGCAATCATCTCAGCAGGACTCAACCACCCTAAAAAGCGCACCCGGTCGGCAATGCCCAGTTGTTTCGCCAGCCTCTCGCAGCTTTGACGTTCCGGGCCATCACCGGCAACCACGAGCTGCCAGTCGCACGTCACCTTGGAAAGCGCCTGGATTAAGCGCGCCAATCCTTTTTCCGGCGTCAACCGCCCGGCGAACAGGACTGTGCGGGAATCCGTCGCCGGCGACAGTGGGGGCAACGGCTCGGCGTTGAGCACAGGCGAAAGCAGCGCGAGCTTCTCCGGCGCAATCCCTCCTCGCTGAAGCAAGTCCTCCATAAAGCGACTCCCCACGAAGATGTGTTTGACGTGGCGATACGCTGACACGAAGGCGCGCACGCGACGGAGCAGACGCGCATGGTGCATTGGATTGCGTCCCCAACAACAGCCCTCGATTTGGGCGTTAAGCAGACAGACCAGACCAGCTGCGTGTGGGCACTCTTTTGATCGGCGGCGTAAATATTGCGCCGATCCAGGGCAAACGAGGTAAGGGCCATGCACGTAGGCCACGGTGGGTACACGCTGCGCAATCCATTCGACGAGACCTGGATGGTACACCGCGTGAAGGTACGCTACATCGGGATGAAAACGGGCGAGCACTCCGTCAAGTGTCTGTTGCGCTTGCGCGGATGTTTCTGGCCACTCAGGAAGGGAGACGTAGGTTGTGTCGTTGATCAACGTTCCGGCATCATCTGGTTCAAAGTAGACCAGGTGCGAAGCGTGCCCCACGGCCTGCGCAGCAGCGGCTACTTCCGCAATGTACCCTTCTACGCCGCCAACGTGTGATCCCGCCTGATTCAGGTGCAAAATGTTCATTGGGTAATCGATCCAAGCCAGGTTTCGATATTATCCACCATACGATTCAAGGTGAATGTTTGCAGCACCGTCTGCTGACCGGCCTGCGCCAATTTGTGTCGCTGCGCGGGCGCGTCCAACAGGTAGCGCACGTGGTCAGCCAGCCGGGCCGCATCGCCGGCGGCAAAAGTGAGTGCGTTCTCGCCGTTGACCAGCATCTCTACCTGTCCCCCTACCTCAGAGCCGATCACCAACAGCCCTGCTGCCATCGCCTCCATGACGGTGCGCGCCATTGCCTCCGGCCCGGTAGAAGTGAACAAGAACACATCATAGTTCATCAACATCGCTGGCACATCTGCTCTCGCAATCCACTCCTGGAAACGCACACGGTCCTGTAAATTCAGTTCCGCAACCTGAGCGTGTAAGCCGGCCACGTAGTCGGGATGGCCGCGTCCCAGAATCGTCAGCTCGACGCGCCCGGCTAATCCTTGCTGCGCGAGCAATCCCAGCGCCTCGACCGCCACATGAACGCCCTTGATGGGCGCCAGACTGCCAAAATAGAGCAGCCGCAGCGGTCGTTCTTGTGATTCCGCGCTTGCATCAGGGGCGGAGAGAAAGGGGGCCGGATCGATGCCGTTGTACAACACATCCGCCGTAGCCGGGATCGCCTGCGCGGCGACCAATTTGTCCCGCATATAGCGGCTGACGCACGCCGTATGGGCAAAGGCCAGGCGCGGTGGATAGTCCTCATGGCGCAGCCGGGCTAGAGCCAGAGCGCGCAACGGGCGCTTCAACGCCTCGGTCAGGCGACGCGCTGCCGGGAGACGCCAGTACTCGGTGTGCGCGTCTGCATCCATAGGCCACGTGCTGGCGATGTAATAGGCAACGCGACCAGGTAGCCACTGCTCTGCCAAATAGGGCAAGCGTCGGGACAGATTCCACATATTCCAGACAACGAACACATCTGGCCGGACTGTCTCAATCGTCTGACGCAAGGCGCGCGCATTGGCCGACTCCTGCGCGCGCCGCGCGAGAAAGAATGCGCGCATACTGTAGTAGTGAATGTCGGCTTCCAGGAAGAGCGAGCGGATGACGCCCTCTTCAGCAGAATCCGCCGATTTCACGCCGGCGCGGCTGGTTAGCACCGCAACCTGATGCCCCCGCGCCTGCAATCGCATAGCGACTTCAGCCGTGAGCTGCTCCATACCGCCTAGCTCGTGAGGCGGGTAGAAGTTCGATAGAAACAACAGACGCACCGGCAGCCCCCTAAGAAAGGCCCTCGCGTAGGACGAAGAAGGACTCCAACTCGCGCGCGAACCGCTCGCCGTCCCAATCGCCCACCGTCCAGCGGCGCAGACGAAACGGGTCCGCGCCGCCCTCAACACAACCGGGGATCGTGGTCACTGCGCCCCGCATCCCAAGCTGCCGCACCAGAGCGGCGGTAGCGTCTTCCCAATCCTCTTCGTGACCATACGGGTAAGCAAAAACGTCGATTGACCGGCCGAGAATTGCCTCAAGCTGGCGACATCCTTCCGTTATTTCGCGGCGCTGTTCCGCAACGCTCAACCTGGACAGCGTTGGGTGGTTCACGGTATGCCCGCCGACCTCGATGAGGCCGCCGGCGACCATCTGGCGCATCTCGTCGCTGTTCAGCACCCGATGCGTGGGTCTGCCGGAGGCGCTTTCGCCCGCCCAGGCCACCAGAGCTTCCAGGGTTCGCGCCCGCGTTTGCATATCCTGTTGCGAAATCAGTTTGTGCAGCGCTTGATGTGCAGTCGTTCTTTCTTCAAACGTCCCGGTATCCCAGGTATAGTGCTGGCCGTTCAAGCGCAGGTGAAGCTCAGACGGGACCTGTTGCGGCATCAGCACGACGCGTTCAAGCTCGTCCCACCAAAACTCTCGTTGACTATCAACGTAGCCGCTGGCAACAAAGACGGTGGCCGGTATGCCCGCCGCTTGCAGCAGGGGGGCCGCTTCGCTGTAGTTGTCGTAGTAACCGTCGTCAAAGGTCACAGCTACGGCGCGCTTCGGCAAGGTACCTGTTGTGAGGGCATCGATCAGCTCGATCAACGGCATTGGCGTGCAGCGGCGGCGCAGGATTTGCACGTGCTCGGCGAAGTGCGCCGGCGAAACAGCCAGGTTGTAGGTATCGGGGACAAGGTCGGTCACGCGGTGATACATCAAGATGACGCCGCCCGGCTTGAACCAGCGCCGGATAGCGCCGAGCGTCTTCAGAATGCGCCCTCTACCCCTCATCATTCGCGCCTCCGTACGAGGATTGTGCGGTCTGGCCTGTGCGGCTCTGTCGATACCGGCTCAGAGTATCCAACAGCCGTCGTCCCAGAAAGGACTTGACGTACCGCGACGCCAGTTGGCGATTCGATAGCAGCGATCGGTCTTCCTTAACCGCTTTCGCCATATACCGCCGGCTCTGTCCCATCTGCCCGGCGCCATAGGCAAACATCCCCAGGGCCAGATAGGCGTGCGCGTAAGCAATGCGC
>JAKJAB010000277.1:4805-5057 GCA_022707725.1 Chloroflexota bacterium
GTCCCGCAAACCCGGCGGTGTGTCCGGCGAATCGAAAATGACCTGAACTGTGTCCAAAACCACGCGCTCACTTTCACTGAGATTGTGGGAGTGAAAATCGCCACGGAAACCACGCGGCTGGTAGCCACAGGCAAGCTCGTAGAAAAAATCGAGCCGGCGTGCGTACTCGGGATAGTAATGCAGCGCCTGTCGCAGTCGCTCCTGCCCTAAGAGGACATTCTGGCTTTCGAAATGCGCCAGACCGGTAATCCG
>JAKJAB010000278.1:0-2606 GCA_022707725.1 Chloroflexota bacterium
TGTTTTTGATGCTGTCCTGCCGCAATGGAATTACCGCGCCCTGCCCGCCCGGACAGTTATTTGATTCTCATTCCTAAATCCTAGAGCTGCATTGCCTCAAGGAGGTATGCAACGTTACGCACGTAACGTCACACACTGCTGCGTTCATGGTATAATCAGGATAGCCCACCGTTGCCTTAGCCAACGGTACGGTTCTTGACAGCCAGTGTGCTTAGCTTTTGTCTGGCGGTGACATCCGTTCTCATTGTGTTCCAGGGGACTCGCCCCCTCATCACGCTGTCGGCGATGGTGGTTGCGGTGTGGGTTGTGGTGGTCACCCACATTGACCTGCGTCGCGCGGCAATATGGTGGGGTCTGGAAACGTCACTGCCGTATACCGCCGCCTTCACGAAGGAAGACCAAGACAAAGACCCCGTGCCATAGCACAGGGTCTTCTGCACACAACCACCGGTGGTCATAAGGAGGTGGGAAAGATGTGTGACCCGCTGAAGATTACAATGCTTCTGGTGAAAAGAATCGTCATCGCCATTTGCTGTGTCATCGTCTTGAGTGCCTGTGGTATTGGGCGAGGCGCAGAACCTATGCCAAGCCCAACGGCTACCAGGACCCCGTCACCGTCTCACACGCCTACAGTCACAGCGACGCTTACCCCCACGCCCATTCTGGCAGTTGAGGCAACACCGGAAGCCACGCCTGCCGATGCGGTCACGCGGGAAATACAAGATGCGCTACGCCTACTATATATCACGGAGAATGAGACGTGTTGGAAAGCAGCCAGAACATTGGGCCGGATCGGGCCGGCGGCGATCCCCGCACTCATCCCAATCCTCAAGGAGGCGGAGAACGAAGAAGTACGCGGCGCAGCAGCCTATGCGTTGGGCGAAATGGGAGCAGCGGCCATCCCTGCTGTCCCCGCACTTGTAGAGGCTTTGGAAGACGAGGAAAGCTTTGTGCGCACGATCACTGCCGAGGCGTTGGGTAAGATCGGGCCGGGAGCAGTGGAGGCTGTACCGGCTCTGGCTAAGGCAATGACGATGGGGCCGGGCGGCGATTTCCGCGCTGTCTACGCCTTGGGAAGCATTGGACCGGAAGCGGTAGAAGCTGTTCCCGCCCTCATCGAGGCGCTGGAACATCATCTATCACAATCTATGGATACGGCGGTTTACTATGCATTGGTTCAAATTACTGCGCAGGACTTCGGCTACAATGTCGAAGCCTGGCGACAGTGGTGGGAAACATCACACCCAGCTCTTACGAACACCGTAACGGTCCCGGATACGCCGGACGCCATGCACGATTTCGGTTCCCTCGTTGTCGCTCTGCAAGACGAAACTGTCTGGCTATTAGCTGAAAACGAAGCGCCGCAGTTATTGGCTTATGGTTTTTCCCCTGAAATATCGCCGGACGGCCACTGGGTAGTTGATATTCATCATCTTGAAGAATATTCGACTGTCCCACTATTTAGGCTTCTCGATACGCACAATCGTACCGAGAAGCTGTTATTCTTGCCTGAAGATGGAAAAACTTGTTTCATCTATGGCCGGGCATGGTCGCCGGATTCGCGTTATATCGCTTTTACGTGTGGTGGGGATATTAAGCATATATATTTTGGCGATTTGTGGATGGTGGATGTCGTAGACAGTACAATTATGCAAATCGCCGAGCGCGACGCGGGCATCCCCCATTTTTCTCCTGACGGCAAGTGGATTGCCACTTCCACACCATGGATAGGGTGGACTCACGGTTCAATTGCCCTGTGGCACGTAGCAAGCAAGAGGAATCAGGCCTTGTTCGGCCCGTTGTATCAACTTTACCTGGAATGGGCTGACGACAGCAGTGGTTTTGCCGCAGCATTTCAAAAGGGATCTGAAGGTCTGGAACTGTGGTGGATCCCCGTTGACGACACGCCGGTGCAACTAGGATACCTACCCGGCGCCTTCAGGGCCAGATGGCAGCCGAACACTGAACGTCTGGTTTACACTGGCCCCCCTGGCAACCCTGGCAGCGTCCATCTGGTCAATCGTGATGGCAGCGCAGATAAGGTTATCCCTGGTTCGGAAGGGATGTCGTTTCCAGAAGACCCACCGTGGTCACCGGATGGTCATTGGCTTCTGCTCGTGGATAGTAATGATCTGCCTTACATCGTTGACACAAATGTTCCTCATCTGCCTATCCCGCTCAGTGTTGATCGTGTCCACGGCTGGGTGGATGCAACGCATTACCTGGCGAGCACTTATAGGGAAGGCGTTTCGGAATTGTATCTTTACACGCTCCCTGAAGCCTGTCAGTCTTTGGCGCGATTTGAGGGGGTGATCCGGAGCCTGAGTTATACACAGCAAGTCTATCGACCCTGAAGTAGCAGCAAGACGAAAACCTGAGGCCATCAATGTTCAAATTTATCGGGGGTAGAATCGTACAAAACATCTCGGCGTTGGCCGCGTTAGGTGCATCGTTCTGCAAATGAGATAGGAGGCAAGGTGCAGGAGCGAAACCCTGCATCTTGCCGTCTTTCACTGGGTGCGGGCGATAAGCTCAACAACTGTGATCTGAGTTAGAGTGAAGCAGACAGTTTTTTGTTCTATGGGGAGGTCATTGAGGTGAGTCGG
>JAKJAB010000278.1:2693-5034 GCA_022707725.1 Chloroflexota bacterium
CCCCGCCGAGGGATACTTGTTCGATACCGGGCCAGAGTTGTTTGCGGCGCTGCGGGACTGGGGCTTCAACGTCGTCCGCTTGGGCGTGATTTGGGATGGGTTGGAGCCGGAGCCGGGCGTCTACGATGAAGCTTATCTCGCGCGGCTCGATCAGCATATCGCGTGGGCGTGGGCAGCCGGGCTACTCGTCTTCCTGGATATGCACCAGGATTTGTACAGTGTCCTGTATTCCGACGGCGCGCCGGAATGGGCGACGCTGACGGATGGCGCGCCGCATGTAGACTTGGGCGGCGTGTGGAGCGACGCCTACTTCACCAGCCCGGCGGTGCAGACGGCGCTCGATAACTTCTGGTCGAACGCGCCCGCGCCCGATGGCATCGGTCTGCAAGATCACTACGCGCGGATGTGGGCGCACCTGGCGCGGCGCTACGCGGATGAACCTGCCGTCATTGGTTACGACTTGATGAATGAGCCGTTTCCTGGATCGGCTGGGGTAAAGGCGCAAGAGGCGATGTTTGCGCGGGCAGCGGAACTGCTGGCAACCGTCGCGCCATCCCTGGGCGACTCGGTGGAAGCGTTGATGGAGCAGTGGCTCACAGCGGAGGGCCGTTTCGCTCTCTTGCAGCATCTACGCGATGTCACGCTCTACACACAGATCATTGATGTGACCGAATCCATTTTTGCCGCCTTTGAAAAAACGCAGTTGATGACGTTCTATCGCCGGGTGGCAAAGGCGATCCGCGCGGTTGATCCTGTAACCGCGTTATTTCTCGAAACGACGATGGGATCGAATATGGGCGTGTACAGCGGCATCGAGCCGGTCGTATTGGATGGCGACCGCGCCGACACGGGCGCACGCGACCCGGCGCAGGTCTACGCGGCGCACGGCTACGACTTGGTTGTGGACACGCCCGACATTGCGCAGGCCAGCCCGGAGCGCGTCGAACTTATCTTCCGGCGGCACGGTGCGACGGCGCAGCGGTTGGGGATGCCGCTGTTTGTCGGCGAGTGGGGAGCGTATGGGCGCAATCCCGGCACGCTGCCGGCGGCGTGGCACGTCGTCCACCAATTCGAGAAGCTGCTGTGCAGCGAGACGTATTGGGCTTACGAACCGGGCATCGAACACTTCCCCTGCTTCCAGGCCATTCACCGCCCGTACCCGGAGTGCGTCGCCGGGACGCTGCAAAGCTATCACTACGACCCTGAAACCGGTGTCTTTACGTGTACGTGGGAAGAAAACGGTCAGATCGCGGCCCCAAGCCGTATCTATCTGCCGGAATGGTTCACATTTACCACCGCCGCTCTCGAACTGACACCGGCAGGAAACGGGATCACACTATCCCCCACATTGCCCGCCTCCGCCAATCGCCGCCTCGAAATTCTCCCGACCGGCGCCGTCGGCGCACGGCGACTTGTGATCGAGCAGAAATAATTGAACGCGGATTCACACGGATTTTCGCAGATTTCAGGAGGAAGATATGGGGTACCAAGTCCCAAAAGAGGTGACAATGCACGACAAAATCTTCGAAGCAGCGCATGTGCGCCCGTCGGCGCGACAGTTGGCGTGGCAGAAGTTGGAGTTGATGGCCTTTTTCCACTTTACGGTGAATACCTTCACCGGCCAGGAGTGGGGCGATGGGACGGAAGACCCACGCGTCTTCAACCCCACACAGCTCGATCCCAGCCAATGGCTGTGTATCGCCCGTAATGCCGGTATCAAACTGGCCATCCTCACCGCCAAGCACCACGATGGCTTCTGCCTCTGGCCGAGCCGCTACACCGAGCACAGCGTCAAGCGCAGCCCTTACAAAAACGGCCACGGCGACGTCGTGCGCGAGTTCGTCGAGGCGTGCCGCGCCTTCGACGTGAAGGTGGGTCTCTACCTTTCGCCGTGGGATCGCCACGAGCCCACCTACGGCAGCGACGCCTACAACGACTACTTCATCCACCAGTTGACCGAACTGCTGACCGGCTACGGTCCGATTGCCGAAGTCTGGTTCGACGGTGCCTGCGGCGAGGGGCCGAACGGCAAGCGGCAGGTCTACGATTGGGAGCGGTACTACCGCGTCATCCGCAGCTTGCAGCCGGACGCCGTCATCGCCATCAATGGCCCGGACGTGCGCTGGGTGGGCAACGAGAACGGCGTCGCCCGCGAGGATGAGTGGAGCGTTGTACCCGCGTCCTTCGACGATGCCAGCGCGCCCGACCTCGGCAGCCGCGCGCGGATTCTGGAAGCCGAGCGGCTGGTCTGGTATCCGGCGGAGTGCGATGTCTCGATTCGCCCCGGCTGGTTCTACCATGCGTTCCAGGATGAGTACGTGAAGACGCCGGAGATGCTGGT
>JAKJAB010000279.1 GCA_022707725.1 Chloroflexota bacterium
CCCCGACCACTGAAAGCCGTGATTCTGGCGGCGGGCCAACAATCGATCACCGATGACGGTGTGCCGATTGTACTACAAACACTGGGCGACCGCAAAATCGCCGATTACGTGATCCGCAACGCGCTGCGCCTGGTCGCGCCGGAAGACCTCTACATCATCGTCAGCCAGCCGCAGGATGAGGCGCAGCGGTGTTTGTGGGGCGTGGATGCCGCGTGCCCCTATCATTACGTCGTCCAGGAAGAACAACGCGGCACAGGTCACGCCGTTTTGCAACTCGCCCCGCTTTTCAAAGATTTCGAAGGCGATTTACTGATCCTGTATGCCGACACGCCGCTTTTCCGGCTGAATTCGATTCGCGGGCTACTCAACCGGCATCGCCTCAAGCAGGCGCATTTGACGCTGCTCTCCGCCGTGGTGCATCGCCCGCTGCCCTACGGGCGCATCATCCGCGACGCCGCCGGGCGGATTATGGACATCATCGAAGAGACCGACGCCTCGCCCGAAGTGCGCGAAATCCGCGAGTTGAACGTCGGCGCTTACGTCGCCCAAACGCGCGCGCTTTTCCCTGCGCTGCAAACGCTCTCGCCTTCGCTGCTGGATGGCGAATATCGCCTGACGGATTGCGCGCACCGTCTGATCCACACCGGGATGCGCGTGGAGAGCTACCAGATTTACGACCAGGACGAGGTGCAGGGCATCAACAACCGCGCCGACCTCGACCAGGCGACCTTCATCCTGCAAAAGCGCCTCTACCGCCCACGCCGCACCGAAGAGCAGAACCTCATCGCGTTCGGCACGGGCGGCTGGCGAGCCGTCATCGGCGAGGGGTTCACGCTGCACAACGTCCGCCGCCTCTCCCAGGCGCTGGCGAACGAGATTACGCGCCGGGGTCAGGAGAAGGCCAGCGCGCCGCGTCCGGGCGGCGTCCTCATCGGTTACGACCGGCGCTTCCTCTCCGACCGCGCCGCCGAGGCCGCGGCGGAAGTCTTCGCCGGGAACAACATCGCCGTCACGCTGTTGCGCGAGGACGCGCCGACGCCGCTTATCACCTACGCCACAACGTTGGTCAACGCTGCGTATGGCCTGGGCTTCACCGCCAGCCACAATCCGCCGGAGTGGAACGGCCTCAAAGTCTTCCACGGAGACGGTTCGTTGCCTATGGACGACGAAACGCGCCAGATTGAAGCCGAGGCCAATGCTCTGCACCTGGAAGACGTGGTGAAAATCGACCTCGACCTGGCGCTGGAGGCCGGAATCGTCAAACGGCGCGATTTCACCAACGAGTACGTGGACGCTGTCGAGGCGCTCATCGACCTGGAGGCGATCCGCGAGGCCGGGCTGAAGGTGATCGTCGATCCGATGTACGGCGTGGGGCAACTGACGATGGGCATCATCCTCACCGAGGCGCGCTGCCGCGTGACGTTCATCAACGAGCGGCACGACCCGCTCTTCGGCGGACGCTCGCCCGCGCCGAACCTCGATGCGTTGCGGATGCTCGTCACGCACGTCCGCAACGAAGGCGGCGTAGCGCGGCAACGCTACGACCTGGGGCTGGCGACCGACGGCGACGCCGACCGCATCGCCATCGTGGACGAGCAGGGCGAATACGTCACCGTCAACGACATTCTGCTGCTGCTCTACTGGTATCTGCGCGCGGTGCGCGGCGAACGCGGCGGCGTGGTGCGCAATCTGGCGACGACGCACCTGCTCGACCGGCTGGCGGCGCACTTCGGCGAGACGTGTCACGAGACGCCAGTGGGGTTCAAACACATCACCGCCGCAATGGTGGAGCACAACGCGCTCCTCGGCGGCGAATCCAGCGGCGGCCTGACAATCCGCGGGCACATCCTGGGGAAGGACGGCATCTTCGCGGCGGCGCTCGTTGTGGAGATGTTGGCGCGCACGCGGAAGAAAATCTCGGAATTGTTGCAGCAGGTCTACGCGATCACGGGGCGGCTCTACGCCGAAGAAGACGGCATCCAGGCGACGCCGGAAATGCGCATCGTCATCCCAAGACGAATCAAGGCGCTGGCGCAGGAACACCAAACCACGCCGGTGCATCTCGGCCCGTATCCCGTGGTCAGCATTTCAGAACTGGACGGCACGAAATTCCTGCTGGAGAACGACAACTGGGCGCTGCTGCGCTTCTCCGGCACGGAACCGCTGCTGCGTCTGTTTGCGGAGGCCGATTCGGCGGAGAAGGCGAAGGAATTGATCAAAAGTCTGAAGGCGCTGGTTTCTGCTTAACGCTCGATATACGAACTGGGTATATGCGCTAAAACTATCGCTTCAAGCATATCGAGGTTTTGCAAATTGATGAAGTAGTGACACTGGGCTACCAGTCTTTCTAAATCACGCTTGCGAGCCAACCAGCCACCGCCATCCACAAAATTGACAAAGGCTCGATTTTCACCGTAGCGGCTATTCGACGAGGTGATTTGAGTATATGCAGCCAACATATCGCGCGCCTTCGTCGTTTGTCCGCTGCTGGTCGTTTCCTGGAAACTGCTCATAATGATGACCCAGGGGTCTTGCAAGGTGGGAACGGCGAAATCTATGTCAACGTTGACAAACCGGGAGCGTCCCTGCTCATAGCCAATCCCATAATGAGCTTTAACGCATTCCAATTGCGCTTGTATGGCGGCCTCAACTTTATATCCCTTACGCGCACCGTAAGTGCCAATTGTGGACTCCTTATAGCGTATAGCACGGAAAGCTTGAGGAATAGCACCAATCTCACGATAATTCAACTTATCCAAATAGAAACGTGGAATATAAGCGGCTAGTTCCGCATCACGTACTCCGTCAAGCAGTAATTCAGCTATCAAGGCGCGCAAGCGTGCATTATCCGATAATTGACGCTTGATTTTTTCAATACTCCACTCGCTTTCAAAACCGCCGGCAATTCGACCTATTTTTCGTAAAAGCGAGATAACACGCATAAACTTTTCATCGGATAGACCAATATCTCGTAGAATCACATCGAGACCATCGGGTTCCTCATGCAAAAAGGCAACAACGTCCTCTAGTGTGCGCACATTCGTCGCCGCAATATGTGGGTTTTCAGCAGTGCGTAACAGATCAGCTACTTTTTCTTCAATTTCGCTCTCAAGTTCCTCATCGACAAAAAATATAGTCGAGCTATCCCAGGCTTGCTGAAAAGTCAGTTTTTGTGCTTGCATCAGGCTTGTATCTCCAGCTTGGCGGCTTTCAGTGCTTTTCCCCATGTCGGAAAGGTTTCCAAGAATAATTCCAGGTTGTATTGGCTTTTTTCTTTCACGTCTTCGGGGGTTGGCAACCGGCCTAACTCTACGGACAATTTGCGCAATTCCAACTGTAGGGCTTTCTTCGTCACTGCGCGCGTTTCCTGTGTCACGCTCTGGCGTTGTACCTGCCCCAGGTTCTCGATTTGCGTGATTTTTTCGCGCATCATCATCACGTAATTGATGTCAAGGTCTATCGCAACGTAGCGTCGTCCAAGTCTTGCGGCAACAACAGGCGTTGTGCCAGCGCCGCCGAACGCATCGAGCACAACGTCGCCCGGGTTCGTCGCCAGTTCAATGATGCGTTCCATTAACGATTCCGGCAACTGGCACGGGTGGTAATCTCGGTCCCGCCGGTGTTTGATGCGATGAATATCCCACCAAATATCGTTGAGTGGGGATTGGTCATCGTCTCTTGCTTCTTTGCGGCGTTTGATACAGGACGCGCGCAAGCAATAATGCCGCGCATCCACAGGGCTGACGGATGCATAATTGAAAGTAAAGTCTGAAGGCTGTTTAGTGTAGAACAACAAGGCGTAATGCGCCGGCATGATCTTCCCGCGCGGTTCCGACAGAGCATCCCAGACGATCCAGTTTTGAAAATAGAGATGTTGATTGAGAAAATCAGCGTGATAAAGGGACCAACGCGGCAGATTAAGCACAAAAAGCGCCCCCGTTGGTTTGAGAACTCTGGCATACTCGGCCAACCAGGCATTACACCAATCGATATATTTCTGGTCGGCGCGCTCATCATCGTAAACCGTGTAGTCCTTGTCCAGGTTGTAGGGCGGATCGGCAAAGGCTAAATCTATCGATTCATCCGGGTATTGTTTCAACACCTCGATTGCATCGCCGTGATGAATCACGTTGTATAGATTGTTTCGGTCAATCGTTGACGTAACACTTGGGCAAGGAGGCTCAACATAGCCCTTTCTCAAGGGGAATGCAAGATGCGGGAGCGTGTATTGCGCGGGACTTTCCGCCACAAGACTGTGCATCCACGGCAAACCCTCAAGTGGTCCGACGCAGCCAGTGATTTCAACTGAAGGGACATCAACCAATTTACGCATCTGTTCATTCGAAGGTGCCGCAACATTGAGCATTTCGATAAAAACGTCGAACAGAGGCTTGGAAAGCTGGGTATAATTGTCCGCTGGCGGCAAATCTTTGATAACATCTGAAATCGCGTATCCTTTTGGATGCATCAAATGTGCTTTCCCACCCCAGTCCTTAAGTGTGTGTCCGCAAGCCTTGCAGTATTGATGCGGCAAACGCACTTGTTGAATGCTGAATCTCCCATTACCCTTCGTGAACAACATAACCGCGGCATGAACCGTGGGTAAACCATTGGTTTCAATGGGTACAGATTCTACAGCAAACCAATACTTGAAAACAAGCTGTTTTTCTAAAAACACACCCAACTTGGGCAACACGGTTGGGACGCCCTGAACAAGAAGCACACCACCGTTTTTCAAAACCCGTATAGCTTCTGCTAACAACGTGAGTAAAGACTGGCTGTTCTGAGTTTCCAAAGCGCCCGTTACAATCATGACAAACTCAAGGGAATCTGATGCTTGCTGAGACAGTTTCTCCAAAAATTCAACACGTTTGATATACTGAATATTCATCATTCTGAAATCGTTTATAGTTGGTAACTATTCAGGTGGGGCGCACTTTTTACGTCTACAATGACAGTAGGAAGCGCAAAAATTGCCGTTTTGGGTTCAGCTAAGTGCGCCCCACCTCAAGGCTGAATAGTTACC
>JAKJAB010000027.1 GCA_022707725.1 Chloroflexota bacterium
CCCCGCCAGGATTTCAACGCTGATCGTGTCGTACAATGCCGCCGCCATCTGGCTGGCGACAAAACGCCGCCAGATCAAGTCATAAAGGCGGAACTGCTCATGGCTTAAATGGGACTTCATTGCTTCGGGCGTGCGCAGCACACTGGTGGGGCGGATAGCTTCGTGCGCTTCCTGCGCGCCTTTGGCGCGCGTCTTGTAAACGGGCGGTTCGGCGGGCAGAAACTCCGCGCCGTAGTGTTCAGCGATGAAGCGCCGCGCCTCATCCTGCGCCAGTTGCGCGACATTGGTGCTGTCGGTGCGCATATATGTGATGAGACCCACCAACTGCCCATCGCCCACGTCGATGCCCTCGTAGAGTTGCTGCGCAATTTGCATCGTCTTGCGCACCACAAAACCGAGTTTGCGCGAGCCTTCCTGTTGCAGCGTGCTGGTGATGTATGGCGCGGCAGGTTTGCGAGTTCGCTGCCCTTCCTTGATCTTCGAGACGACGTAGAGAGCGTGTTCGAGCGCCTCAAGCAGCGGTTTGACATCGTCCTCACAACGCAGGACGGCCTCTTCACCGCGAATCCGCGCCAGGCGCGCCTTGAAGGTGCGGCGTTTTTTGCGTCCTTCGTGATGCTGCGGGGTCAACTCGGCGTCCAGCGTCCAGTATTCCTCCGGGACGAAGTTCTCGATCTCCCGCTCGCGCTCTACGATCAAGCGCAACGCCACCGACTGCACCCGGCCCGCCGAGAGCCGGCTGCGCACCTTCCGCCAGAGCAGCGGACTCAGGTTGTAGCCGACCAGCCGGTCGAGAACGCGTCGCGCCTGCTGGGCGTCCACCAGGTTCATATCGATGTCACGGGGATGGGCAAACGCTTCATCCACGGCGTCCTTGGTGATCTCGTGGAACACCACCCGCTGCACCTGCGATGGTTCAAGGTTCAGAACCTCGCTCAAATGCCAGGCGATGGCCTCTCCCTCGCGGTCAGGGTCGGTAGCCAGGTAAACAACGCCGGATTTCTGCACAATCTTGGTCAATTCTTTGACGATGGCACGCTTCTCGTTAGGGATACGATACTTCGGCGTAAAGTCGTTGTCCACGTCCACGGAGAGCTGTGAGCGCAGCAGGTCGCGGATGTGCCCTACAGAGGCCTTGACGGTATAGCCCTTCCCCAGAAAACGACCGACCGTCCGCGCCTTCGTCGGTGACTCCACGATAACCAGCCTGCCGGTCGGTTTGGGCGGGGCGGGTTTTTCGGGCGGCGTCAGCGCTTCGTGCTGTGGGGTCCGTCCCATGCGGAACATCTTGGTCCCACACACCGGACACTGGCCCTGCACAGCGGCTTGGGCTTTGGCAGTAAAGACGGGAGCTGCTTTCGCCATCTCCCGTTTCTCTTTGCACTTCACACAGTATGCTTCGATATGCAACGTATGGTTGCCTGTCTGTTCAGTCATAACGCTCCTTTTCTACGGCAACGCATCATAAAGGAAAGTCGCCAGGTGTCAAGCGCATACTTTACAACCGCTCTTGGCGATGTGCCGCTTTCAACTGTTCCACGACTTCCCGCACGCGCTCTGACTGATCCCGCCGCGCGATCATCACCGTATCCGGCGTATCGACGACGATCAAATCTTCCACACCGATGGTCACAACCAGCCGCTCACCCTGCGAGAAAACCATCGTGTGCGCGCCATCGATGTTAATGACGTCGCCAAGCAGCACGTTGCCGGCAGCGTCGTGGGGATGCAGTTCCATCACCGAACCCCACGCGCCGATGTCGGACCACGCCAAATCCGCCGGAATCACGGCAACCTGGGCAGCTTTCTCCATAATGCCGTAGTCGATTGTTTCCTTGTGCAGCACCGGCCACAGACGGGCAAGCGTCTCCGCGTAAGCCAGCGTCCCCCAGACCGCGGCCAATGCCTCCAACGCATGGCTTAAATCCGGCATCGAAAGGCGTATCTCTTCCAGGATGCGGTCCGCGCGCCAGATGAACATGCCGCTATTCCAGGCATACACGCCCTCTTGCACAAAGGCTTCCGCCGTCGGCGCATCGGGCTTTTCGGTGAAGCGTTCCACGCGGTAGTAATCGAAACCGTTCACCCGGCCCAACAACTCGCCGCGTCGAATGTAGCCGTAGCCGGTGGAAGCGAACCGCGGTGCGATGCCCAGCGTGACCAGATAGCCCTGCTCCGCCGCCTGTTGCGCCGCGCGCAACACGTCGCGGAAGGTGTCGGGCCGGCCGATGAAATGATCAGCGGTGACGACGGCCATGACCGCATTGGGGTCATGGTGGTGCAACACCATCGCCCCTAGCCCGATGCACGGGGCCGTTCCGCGACCCAACGGCTCCACGATGAAGTTGTCGCGGGGCAGTTCGGGATACTGCGCGGCCAACGGCCCCACCTGCTCCGCCGCCGTGACGACAAAAATGCGCTCCGGCGGCAACAACGGCAGCAGCCGGTCTACGGATAGTTGGAACATTGTGCGCTCTCCAAAGAGCTTCAACATCTGCTTGGGATGAGCGCTGCGGCTCAACGGCCACAAGCGCGTCCCCCCACCCCCGGCCATAATCAAAGCGTATAAGGATTCGGTCATTTCGCCTCCTTAGAAAATGGCCTCAACGGATCGAACGGATTAAACGGAAAAATATCCGTTAGATTCCGTTGAATCCGTTGAGAAAATCCTTTTCGTCCTCGTTGGTGTGGAGTTCCACATGGGAACTCCTCGAAAAATAAACCGCCAATCTTGCGAATCTGCGCAAATCTCTGAAAATTAGCAGATTCGCGTGATCCGCAGTTGGAATCGTGTAAATTCGTGCAGATTCGTGGTTAAGTTTCCACGTCTGGCGCAGTAACGTATTCCTCATCCGGTTCGCGGGCGACGACGTATTGCAGCGGCGCAACCTGGCGCGCTATGCCCTTGAGTTCCATCATCACCAACGTACTGCTGATAGCCTCTACCGGCAATGCGATCTCCCGCGAGAGTTCGTCGAGATGACGCGGCTCGGCGGTGAGACGTTCCAAAATGGCCGCCTCAGTCGGATTCGATAGTAATACTTCCCGCGCCAGTTGCTTCTCGGATACCTGATCCAGGTGCAGTGTCTCCAAAATATCGCCAACCTCGGTAACGATGCTTGCGCCATCGCGCAGCAGGCGGTTGCACCCAGCCGAGGCCGGGCTGAGGATGCTGCCGGGCACGGCGAACACCTCGCGCCCGTGGTCAAGGGCGAAATCCGCCGTGATCAGCGCGCCGCTCTTCACGTCCGCCTCGACGACGACCACACCGAGGCTCAAACCGCTGATGATGCGGTTGCGGGCGGGGAAATTCGCCGCTTCGGGGCGCGTCCCCAACGGATAATCGCTAATCAGTGCGCCGTTCTCGACGATGGCCTCCGCCAGCTTACGGTGTTCAGCGGGATAGATGTAGTCTACGCCGGAGCCGAGTACAGCCAGCGTGCGCCCACCGGCCCCCAGCGCGGCCTGGTGCGCGATGCAGTCGATGCCCCGCGCCAGGCCACTGACCAGTGTGACCCGGTTCTGCACCAGATCGGTCGCCAGACGATGGGCCACCTCGCGCCCGTAAACGGTGGCCTTGCGCGTGCCCACCAATGCTACAGACCACTCGTCGGCGGGGGTGAGCGTCCCACGTACAAAGAGCACCGGAGGCGCATCGGCGATCTGCCGCAACAAGCCGGGATAGTCGAGGCTGTCCCAGGTCAACACCTGCGCACTCACATGCTCGACGTGCCGCAGCACTTCGTCCAGGTTCACTTCATGACGCACTTTGAGGAAGTTCTCCAGCGAGCGCCGGTCCAGCTTGGTTTCCCGTAGAATCTGCTCGGAGGCTTCCCACGCCGACCGGATGTCGCCAAAGAGGTCCAGCAACATGCGCAGGCGCATCGGCCCGATGCCGCGCACCAGGTTAAAGCCGAGCCAATAACGGAGTGTGTCCATCTGTCTTTACCGCCGTCAGCAAAAAACAAGGGATAAAGCACAAAGCGTCTCCCTCACGCAGCATTATGCTCTATCCCTTGCTCCTTGAAAAATAGTCAGGTTGTCGTTAGCCGGGTTGTCATCAGTCCAATCATCGTGCCGTCGCGCGGGTGTGTCAGGTTATACGATGACCCCCAGTCAATTTTACACCGTATCCAGCAGGCCGGGCAAGGGGCGGATGACCACCCGCCCAGCTTCGACGTCCAGATCGATCACCACATCTTCGATCGCAGGGATCAGAAGCTCGCCCCGCGAACCGTGAACCACAAACACGTCGTTTGCGCCCGGTGGGGTGAAGACCTCGACGATGTCGCCGAGCATATCGCCTTCCTCTGTCGTCACGTGCATGCCGATCAGTTGGAAATGGTAGTATTCTCCCTCCTCCAAAGGAATGGCGTCTTCTACAAGAATTTCTACCAAAGCGCCACGCAAGGCATCGGCCTCGTCCCGCGTGGTACACTCTTTGAAGGTGAGCAGCATGGCATCCTGATGGAAGCGCACCCCGGTGAGGGTGAAAGGCCGATGCACCTGACCAACGTACAGCATACGGTGATGCTGAGCCAGGGTTGGCACCCGGTCGGGGTAATCGGTGAGGATTTCGGCGCGGAGTTCGCCACGCACGCCGTGGGGGCGCACGATGCGCCCGATCGCTAAATAACGAGGCTCAGGTTGCTTGTCAGGCATCCCTGAGCCCCTTGACTTTCCGAAACACCGTCGTCAGGACGGTCGCCGTCGGGAAGGCGGCTGTGGCAACGATCATAGCTATACGATCTCCAACGTGACCTTTTTACCCATCTTCGCGCCAAGAACACGTGCGAGTGAGCGCATAGCGTTGATGGTCCGTCCTTCACGACCGATCATTCGCCCCATATCCTCTGGAGATACCCGCAACTCCAGCATAATAGAGGTTTCACCCTCAATCTCTGAAAGATTGACCGCTTCTGGCTCGTCCGCCAGAGCCTTTGTCATGTATTCGACCAAATCTTTGACTGCAGACATCGTTACGCCTCCTTGAGTATGTGAAAGCCAGTGCGTCAAATTGACGGCGGCAAATTGACGGCGTCAAATTGACGCGGGTTACAAGAAACAGGCAACCGAGGCGAAATCCTGCAAAGCGCGGCAAGGATTGCCGCAGTTACTCGCGGTCGTCGCCCTCAGTCACAGGTTCTATGTTTTGGATAGTGGGATGGTCCGTTTCTGGGCTTGTCGTCTGCGCCGCGGCCTCTACCACCAATGCTTCCAGGGATTCACCGCCCTTCATACGTTCGAAACGCGCCAGCGTACCCGTCCTCTTCAGCAAGCGCGTCACTGCATCACTGGGCTGCGCTCCCATAGAGAGCCAATACAACATCCGGTCTTCCTTGATCTGGACGGTCTCAGGTTCTGTACGCGGGTTGTGATACCCAACAAATTCTACGAACTTCCCGTCACGCGGGGCCGTAGATTCGGCTACAACAACGCGGTAACTGGGTTGTTTCTTACCGCCAACACGACGCATTCTAATCCTTAGCATAAGCCTCCTGTCCTCTTACAAAGGTGATCATAGTATAAAATAACGTTCTACAGCATGAACACGCGCTTTAGCCCTGGAACATCCGCGGCAATCCGCGTGTCTTCCCCTGGCCCAGGCGTTTCATCATATTTTGCATCTGCCGATGCTGACTGAGCAACTGGTTAATCTGCTGGACGTCCGTGCCGCTGCCCGCGGCGATGCGGCGCTTGCGGCTGGCGTTGAGGATGCGCGGATTGCGGCGTTCCTCCGGCGTCATCGATAGGATGATCGCCTCGACGTACTTGAGGCTTTTCTCGGCCTCGAGCTTCTCGAGATCGACACCCTTGAGCGCCTTGCCCAATCCGGGGATCATCCCCAGCAACTCGTTCAACGGCCCCATCTTCCGCACCTGACGCAACTGATCCAGGAAGTCCTCCAAATCGAAGTCGCCCTTGCGGAGTTTTTTCTCCATCTCGGCGGCCTGCGCTTCGTCGAAAGCGACTTCCGCACGCTCGATCAGGGAGAGCACATCCCCCATGCCCAGGATGCGACTGGCGAGCCGTTCAGGATGGAAAACCTCGATCGCGTTGGTCTTCTCACCGGTGCCCAGGAATTTGATGGGCACGCCGGTCACCTCGCGCATGCTGATGGCCGCGCCGCCGCGCGCGTCGCCATCCACCTTGGTGAGAATCAGGCCAGTCAGCCCCACGCGCTCGTGGAAGCCCTGCGCGATGTTGACGGCTTCCTGCCCGGTCATCGCATCGGCGACGAGGAGGATCTCCACCGGGTGCACACGCTCGCGGATGGCGACCAATTCGGCCATCATCGTATCGTCGATCTGCAAGCGCCCGGCGGTGTCGAGCAATACGATGTCGGAACCGCGCGTGCGGGCGTCTTCCAGGCTGCGGGCGCAGATGTCCGGTGGTTTGGCCGTACGGTCGCTGTAAACGGGGACATTGATCTGCCGCCCCAGCACTTCAAGTTGGGTGATGGCCGCGGGACGGTAGATATCGGCCGCCACCATCAACGGGAAATGGCCTTTGGAACGCAGGTGCAGCGCCAGCTTGGCGATCATCGTCGTCTTGCCGGACCCCTGCAAGCCTACCAGCATGATGACGTACGGCGCGCGGCCCCGCAACTCCAGGCGTCCAGGTTCACCAAGTGTCGTCACCAATTCCTGGTGGACGATCTTGATGACTTGCTGCGCGGGATTGAGGGCGCGGGAGAGTTCCTCGCCCACCGCTTTCTCACGCACGCGGTCAACGAAGTCTTTGACGACTTTGTAGTTGACGTCCGCTTCTAAAAGTGCCAGCCGGATCTCACGAAGTACAGCTTTGACGTCTTCTTCACGCAGGATGCCACGCTTCCCCAGGCGGTCGAAAATGCCTTGTAGCTTGTCACGTAAAGATTCAAACATCGCTATCCAGCCTCATAATCACGTACATTCTAACGGATATTGTGAAATCGTCAAGCATCTTAGCCGTCAGCTATCAGCCGTCAGCCATCAGCTACCTTGCAAAACGACGAGAGCAAGGCATAATAGAGCTACTGTAGCAAGATGGATCTGTACAGACGTCCATAGATTTGGGCTTTCACCCTGATTTTTGAGGTAAGAAAATGGCAAAGAAACGTACACCGGTACCTTTGATCCGGTCGGTGGTGATCCTCAACCGCGACCGCAAGAGGATTGCTAGCCGCACCGGAGTGAATCTGATTCTGCGAGTAGCAGGGCTGTTGGTCCTGCTATCCTTATTGGCGACCGGATTAGTGATCGGGATGGGCGTGGGTAGCGCCGCCGCTGCCTACAATATGATCACCGCTAACCTCCCCACCCCCGACGAAGTCGCCACAGCCAGCGCCGAAACGTTCGAGACGACCAAGATTTACGACCGCACCGGCCAGCATTTGCTCTATGAGGTCATCGACCCTAACGCGGGCGACCGCAACTGGGTGCCGCTTTCGGCAATGCCCGAATATGTGGTCTGCGGCACGGTGGCCGCAGAAGACAACACGTTCTGGACCAACCCCGGCTTCAACATCCGTGGGTTGGGGCGCGCCTTTATTTCCAACTTGCAGGGCGAAGATATCCAGGGCGGCTCGTCGATCACCCAACAAGTCGTCAAGAACACGGTGATTCCCATCGAAGAACGCTTCGAGGTCAAGTACTCGCGCAAAATCAAGGAAATCCTCATTGCGATGGAGCTGACACGCTTGTACGAGAAAGAGGAAATCCTGGAATGGTACATCAATACCAACCCTTATGCGAACCTCGCCTATGGGATCGATGCAGCAGCTCGCGTCTACTTCGGGAAGTCCGTCGGCGAGCTGACGCTCTCCGAGGCAGCGACGCTCATCGCCATTCCGCAATACCCGCTGATCAACCCGTTCAACGATCCCGAACAGGCGCTCGTCCGCAAAGGCGTCATCCTACAGCGGATGGTGGAGGAAGGCTGCATCACCAGCGCCGAAGCCAAAGTCGCCGAAGCCGAGCCGTGGAAGCTGGCGCAATCCAACAAGCGGTTCGACATCCAGGCGCCGCACTTCTCGATGTACGTGCGCCGCCAACTGGAAAGTATGTATCCGCCCGACCTGGTGGCCGGCGGCGGGTTGCGTGTGTACACGACCCTCGATCTGGACCTGAACAATCAGGCGCAATGTACCGTGCAAGCCTATCTGCGCATCCTGGCCGGCGAGGATCCGGCGGCGGTCATCCCTGAATTTGTCGCAGCGGGTTGCGAAGCGGCGCAATACCTGCCCGACGTGCCGGCCAGCCGCATCGGAAAGGATTTCAACATCAAAAACTCCGCTGTCGTCGCTATCCGCCCCACGACCGGCGAAATCCTGGCGATGGTGGGCAGCGCCGATTACTGGAACGACGAAATCGACGGCAAATTCAACGTCGCCGCCGATGGGCTGCGACAGCCCGGTTCGTCGTTCAAACCCTTCACCTACGTCACTTTCCTGGCGCAGGGGCACAACGTCGCCTACATGTTCCTGGACGTGCGGCAGGCTTTCGACCAGGGCGCCTATAGCCGCACGTACAACGGCCCGGTCAGTATGCGCAACGCTTTGGCGCGTTCGCTCAACATCCCTGCCGTGGAAGCAATGTCCATTGCCGGCATCGACAACGTGATTCGCACGGCGCACCGTATGGGCATCACGACGCTGGATAAGGGACTGCAACATTACGGCCTGAGCCTCACCCTGGGCGGCGGGGAAGTCAAATTGATCGATATGGTTTACGGTTTCAGCGTGTTCGCCAATAACGGCGCGATGTACGGCCAACCCATCCCGCAGTCGCAACTGCGGCCAAACTTCCGCGAGCTCGACCCGGTTGCCATCCTGCGCGTCGAGGATCGCAACGGCAACGTCCTCTATCAATACGAACACCCGGAGAGCCGTCAAATCCTGGAACCGCGTCTGGCCTACCTGATTACGAACGTTCTCTCCGACCGCCAGGCGCGCATCGCCACTTTCGGCACGCCGAACGCGCTGGAATTTGCGGATGGCCGTCCGGTGGCTGGAAAAACCGGCACGACCAACAACTTCACCGACAACTGGGCGGTGGGCTACACGCCGCAGATCGTCGTCGGCGCCTGGCAGGGGAACAAGGACGCCGAAGACTTCACGATCAACACGGATGGGATTCGCGGCGCGGCCTACATCTGGCACGCAGTGATGGAGTACGCCCTCAAGGACGAGCCGGCCATCCCCTTCACGCGCCCCGAAGGGTTGATCGAGGTGGCGGTCTGCGCGGTTTCGGGGTTGAAGCCCAACGGTCACTGTCCCACGCGCACCGAGTTGATGATCCCCGGCACCGAACCCACCGAAACGGACAACATCCACCAGGTCTTCCTGGTGAACCGTGAAACAGGCAAACTCGCCACCATCTACACGCCCCCCGAACTGGTGGAGGAGCGCGTCTACATGGTTTTGCCGCCGGAGGCGCAGGACTGGATCAACAGCTTGCCGGAGGAAAGGCGCGTGGACATCCCCCCGGCAGAATACGATACGGTCTATGGCCCCAACCAGGCGCAAGCTGAAGTGGCCGTTATCTCGCCCACGGCGTATTCGTATGTCAGCGGGGTTTTTCCTATCACCGGAAACGCGCGCGGCGACTTTGCCTTCTACCGCCTGGTCTACGGCCGGGGCCTAAATCCCACTGAGTGGATGCAGATCGGGCCGGATCACGGCAACCAGGTAGACAACAACGTGTTGGAGTTCTTCGACACTACCGGCGTCCCCGATGGGCTGTACACGCTGCAACTCCAGGTGGTCGGGCACGATCAGGGCGTGCGCCAGGCGACGTTGCAATTCACCATCGACAACACGCCCCCCAAAGTCGATCTCACCTATCCAACCGAGGGTTCGATCTATACGTATGGTGTAGATGAATGGGTGAACATCAACGCCGAGGTGAAGGACAATTACGCGGTGTCGCGCGTAGAGTTCTTCAAAGGCGACGAGGCAGAGCCTTTCAAGACCCGCAATATCGCACCGTTCAACGTCAACTGGACATTGGGAGGGCCGGGCGAATACAGTTTCCGCGTTATCGTTTACGACGCTGCCGGAAACAAGACGGAAACGGAACCGGTCAAAATCCGCGTCGTCGCTAGAGACACGCAGTAAAAGAGAAAAAAAACGACGAGGCCATACAGCCCCGTCGTTTTTTTTAGTTACGAAACTACCCCTTTTTCTGCCGGTTGAAGAACCACTTTTGCACTTCAGCCACCACAGAGGGCAGTAAGATGAGCGGGATCATCGGCACCCATTCGTTCAAAGTAATCGGCGTCGTGTTGAAGATCCGCTGTACAGTCGGGATCGGGATATACACCACCAGGAGCAGCAAGAACAGCGAGAATCCAACCGCATATTGCATATACTTGTTAGTGAAGATGCCCAACTTGAACAAGGGATAACGCTCCGAGCGGGAAGTGTAGGCCCGCAGTAGCTCGGACGCCACCAGGGTCACGAAAGCCATCGTCTCCGCCGTCAGGAGTATGAAATCGTCGAACGGATCAGTGAGCGGATCAAAGATATTGGGGGTGGTACTGATGAGTCCCCGATAGGCCGCGTGTTCCGGACCAAAAACTTTCCAACCCAAGAGATATGCCGTTAAGACAGCCACCGTGATCGCAACCGTCTGCACAGCAACGCCAAGCCACATCTCACGGTTGATCACCGGCTCGTCTGGCGGGCGCGGGGGGCGATCCATCAGGTCAGGATCACCTTTCTCCAGACCCAACGCCAGCGCGGGTGCGCCATCGCTCAAGAGGTTGAGCCACAGCAGTTGGATTGCTGTAAGGGGCGGCGACCATCCCAGGGCCGTGGCAATGAAGAGAATGGCAATCTCTGCTACGTTACAGGAGAGCAGGAAGTAGACGAACTTGCGAATGTTGGAGTAGATGATGCGCCCTTGCTCGATGGCGCTGACGATGGAGACATAGTTGTCATCGGTGAGCACCATGTCCGCCGTCTGTTTGGTGACGTCGGTGCCGGTGATGCCCATCGCCACGCCGATGTCGGCTTGCTTGAGGGCGGGAGCATCGTTGACGCCGTCGCCCGTCATCGCGACGATGTTGTTGCGCTTGCGCAGTGCCGACACAATGCGCATCTTGTGATGCGGGGCCACGCGCGCGAAGACATCCACTTTGTCGATGGTCCGATCCAGTTCCTCGTCGCTCATCGCTTCCAGTTCTGCGCCGGAAACTGCTATGTGCCCCTCGCGTAGAATGCCGATTTCGCCAGCAATCGCGGCAGCCGTCGCGGCATAGTCGCCCGTGACCATGATCGTGCGCAAACCAGCACCTTGCGCCTTTTGTACCGCCGGGAGTACTTCTGGACGCGCCGGATCGATCATGCCCTGCAAGCCGACGAAGATCAAGTCTTTTTCGATGTCCTTGGGTTGCGGCTCATCCGGCACCTCAGCCAATGAACGATAGGCCACGGCCAACACGCGCAAAGCCTGAGAAGCCTGAGCCGCATTGGCATCCAGGATCTCCTGACGTTTGGCATCGGTCAAGGCGGCCGGACCATCGGCGGTCAAGATATGCGTACAACAATCCAGGACCAGGTCGGGCGCACCCTTAGTGATCGCTACATAGTTGTTCTTGCCGCCGCCGGGCAGGGGACTGGCGTTCCGCTTGCCGGCCGGTTCAAGGTCGTGGATGGTTGTCATCTGCTTGCGGTCGGAGTCGAATGGAATCTCGTTCACACGCGGGAAGACCGCTTCCAGCTTATCCCGCCACAACCCGGCTTTGGCGCCGGAGACCACCATCGCGCCCTCGGTCGGATCGCCGATCATGCGATACTTGGTATCGGTATGCGGTTCAAGAATTGCGTCGTTGCACAGCACGCCGCCCCACAAGTTCGCTTGTAGCGTAGGATGTTCATCCAGATTCGACACTTCTGCGCCATCGAGCATAAAATTCCCTTCGGGCGCATAGCCTCGTCCCGTGACCTCGTAAGTGCGTCCATCCACCCAGATGCGTGTCGCCGTCATTTGGTTCTGCGTCAGCGTGCCGGTCTTATCGGAGCAGATGACAGTCGCTGCGCCCAATGTTTCGACGGCGGGCAGGCGGCGGATCAGCGCGTGGCGCTTGACCATTTCCTGCATCCCCAGGGCCAGACAGATCGTGACAACGGCGGGCAATCCTTCAGGGACAGCAGCAATCGCCAGACTGACGGCCAGCATGAAGAACTCTTTGCTATGATCGATCCATCGCTGTAAGTCCCAGCCTACAGTCTGCCCGGCGAGAACCGGTCGCAGCATACCAACCAGGAACACCAGACCGCAAATCGCCAAACTGGCGATGCCAAGGGTCTTGCCGACAGCGTCCAATTTTTTCTGCAGTGGGGTGTCTTCTTCCTCGACTGATTGGATCAGCTCGGCAATCCGCCCGATGACCGTTTTCATCCCTGTGGTGACGACCACGCCTTGTCCACGCCCATAGGTGACCGTCGTACTCATGAAAGCCATATTGTGCTGGTCACCCAATCCGGCAGTCGCATCCAGCGTGTGCTGCGCGTTCTTGTTGACCGGCACCGATTCCCCGGTCAACGACGCTTCCTCCGCCTTGAGGTTCATGCTCTGCACCAGACGCAAGTCCGCCGGGACAATGCTGCCGGCTTCCAGAAGCACCAGATCACCGGGCACTAACTCGCGCGAGGGCACCATAATGCGTGTCCCATCACGGATAACGTGCGCCTCGGGCGCTGCCATCTTTTTAAGCGCCGCCAACGCCTGCTCAGCCCGAGTATCCTGGATGATGCTGATAGCGCTGTTGAGAATGACGATGGCAATGATGGCCGCCGCCTCAACATAATCACCCAGAATGGCCGAGATCACGGCGGAAACAATGAGGATCATCACGATAAATTCGGTGAGGCTTTCCCACAGGCGTTCAAAGAACGTCGGAGGTTTCTTTTCTTCCAGTTCGTTGTACCCGTAGGTTTCCAACCGCTTCTTGGCCTCAGCGGTCGTCAACCCAGTCCGGATATCGACGCCCAGTTCCCCGGCTGCCGCTTCGATGCTTAGAGCATGCCACTTTTCTTCAACTGCGCTCATGCAACCTCCTCCTTGTCAATGAGATAAACTGTACAACCGAACGTGGTCTTGACGTACAAAACCCCATCATAACATACTCTTGCGGATGGGCAAGGAAATGCGCGATTTAGAAATCGCGGCTACCGCGCCGAAAACTTGTATATTGTCGTCGTCTGATAAGTCTGCCCAGGGCGGAGCGTCGTGGAGGGGAATTCGGGCTTGTTGGGCGAATCGGGATAGTGCTGCGTTTCCAGGCAGAAGCCGCCACGCCGCACGTAGACGCGTCCCCCTTTCCCGGCAAGGGTCGGCGGCATTATGTTGCCGGCGTAGAACTGGATCGCCGGTTCGGTGGTGTGGACTTCCATCACCCGGCCCGATGACGGTTCGTAGACCTGCGCCGCCAGCCGCAGCGTGCCCGGCTCGCCGTCGACGATCCAGTTGTGATCGTAGCCGCCGCCGAACTTGAGCTGCGCGTCGTCCGCGTCGATGCGCGCGCCGATGGGCGCCGGCGCGCGAAAGTCCATCACCGTCCCGGCGACAGAGCGCACTTCGCCGGTGGGGATAAGCGTCCCATCGACCGGCGTGAAGGCGGCGGCGTTGATCAACATCTCGTGATCCAGGATCGTCTCTGCGCCCCCTGCAGAAAGATTGAAGTAGGAGTGATTGGTCAGGTTGACGACTGTGGTCTTGTCCGTGCTGGCCGTGTAGTCGATCTGGAGCGCATTGTCGTCGGTCAGGGTGTAACGCACTGTGACGGAGAGCGTGCCGGGGTAGCCTTCCTCGCCGTCGGGGCTGACGTAGGCCAGGACCAGGGCCGGGCCGCCGGCGGTTTCCAGCGCGCGCGGCATCCAGACGCGCTTGTCGAAGCCTTTGGTCCCGCCGTGCAGGTGGTTCTGACCGTCGTTCTGCGCCAACGCATACTCCACGCCGTCCAATGTGAATCTGCCGTTGGCGATGCGGTTGCCGAAGCGCCCCACCAGGCAACCGAAGTATGGGCTGTGTGAAACGTACTCGGCCAGCGTATCGAAGCCAAGCACAACGTCCGCAAATTTCCCGTCACGGTCCGGCGCGGTTAACGAAACGACGATCCCCCCATAGTTGGTGATCGTCGCGCGCATCCCCTGTGCATTGACCAAAGTGTACAGGACAACCTCTGTTCCGTCAGTCAAAGTGCCGAATGATTGCTTTTCGATCTTCATAGCCTCTCCTCCTTACAAAGATAAACCACTAATCTACACGAATTTTCACGAATATGAAACAATATTAGTGGTGATTCGTGCAGATTCGTGGTAAGAAATTCCGATTCTTGATGCTACGCCCGGCAACACAATCGATTCCGGTAACTGCTCACCACAGTAAAACAAGTGCGCCGGACAGTGACAATCTGATGCGCCGCAACGAGGGACAATGATCCGCGCACGCTGAGATTCCAGCAAATAGGCCGCCCACGCACACTCACAGCGAGCATCCGGCGCCAACCACACAGCAACCGGCACAGCCCACGCGCGAACGTAATCAATGTGCCAGCGCCGTACAGCGCCGCCGCGCAGGTGACGGCGCACCCGCGCCGCCAGACCACCCGATCCCCACGCGCTGCCGACGTAGCAATACAAGCCGGCAGGCAACGTCCATTCACCTAACGCGCCGATTGTGCCGCGCGTCGTGCTAAGAAGACGTAATCCTAACGCATACGTGCCGGGCGCTGTCGTCAGTAGCGCATCTGGGACTTCCAGAGTGCGCCCCCTAACCAGTTCAAAATCACCCCCAGAGCCAGAACCAGCACACCCACGATATCCATAAGATAGAAGGTGTGCTCGCTATTCAGTTGCCAAATGTAGATGCCTTCGTAGGTATCGGGGAGCGCCAGGGCCATCAAGCCTAACAGGGTGAAAAGGACGCCCGCGCCGCTCAGCGCGATCACCAGCCAATTCTGTTTGGGAGCCGGCATCACGATTCCTCGGGAGGGGGAACCGGTAAATCGGCAACCGGGGTTCCCATCCACTTGTCGCCCACCTCAATCAGCATGACGGGGATGTCATCCCGAATGGGGTATTTGCGATCACAGTCCTGGCAAACAAGCCAGCTATCTTCGCGCAGCAAGGCCAAAAGGCCAGGATCGTCTTTGTCCTTGCGCCGAGTTTCGCCGCTCACACAATACGGACAACGCAAAATGCTTAGCAATTCAGCATCGATCATCGTTCCTCCTGAACCGACGATTTGAATGTTCTTAACCGAGAGTATACCATGCTTTACGGGCTGCAAAAGTCTTCCAGACACCCTGAGGACAACTACGGATAGCGATAGACCTCGGCGCGCAGCCAACACGCCCAGTCCTGGTCAGCGTTGTCGCCGGCGTCTACCCGCAGGACGATGTCCGCCCCTTGCCCGGCATAGGGCGAAAGGTCCACGCTGATCGTCTTCAAGCCGTCACCGTAGGCATCGGTCACCTGCGCAAGGGTCACAGTGCCGCTGGACGAAGCCCGCAAGAGCACTTTGAACGTCACATTACCGGCATTCGCGCCCTGCAACAACCCCACTGTCGCATAAAAACGATCTCCCACCTGGACGACATAGTGCTCTGTCGTGTAGAGATCGGCATACGCTCCGGTGATCCAACCATTGGCGACCCACTTGGGATGCGTTTCCAGGCACTGTCCTTGAATCGCAGCACCGGTTTCCAGACTCCCCATGTCCCACCGTGCAAAACCCTGCGCGTCGCCCGTCGTACCGTTCCACGTGAGGCCGGTCACGGGATCGCCGGATTGCCACGAGGCCAGAGGAGCCTTCGCCACAAAATCGTAGACAACGCGCGGACTGACGACGGCAATCGTGTTTTCGAAGACGTTGTTGGTCTCGTCGCTCTCGGCAACCGTGTTCTCGACATCGACCTGGACTTTGGTGACGATGCTGCCATAGGGGCTGGGATACCGGAAGTTGTCGCAGCCCAGGATAACCGTCGAACCGGCCGTCACACCGCTGGCATTCCATTCACAAGAGACGGACGTGGCATCCCTGCTGCCCCACCAACGCGCCACGAAACTGCCACTATCGACCATGCCCCGATTGCGCACGCGCAGCAGCACCTTGAGCGGCAGGTGCGCTACCGGCGTCGACGGCTCGAACGTGATCGACTCAACGTAAAGGTCCACACCGGACACCCCACAAGCCACGTTGACCGTCACACTCACTCGCCCAATCTCCGTCCCGCTCTGGCCGACGGCAATCAAGGTGACGACCGAATTGCCGGCAGGCGGATTGTTCCACACGTAAGTCGTCGTGCCGGCAGGGAGGTTCACCAGCAGACCGGGGCCTTCGATGCGATACGCGGTCTCGCCCTTGGCAGCCGTCCAGGTGAAGGTAATGGTTTTGCAATCCGTTGCCACTGTGCCGACCAAATTGCTCGGCACGGTCGGCGTCATCGTGGGCGTCGGCGTCGCCGGGCCTTCGATGACAATCTGCACGTAGAAAATGCCGCCGTAAGCCTTCCCCGACGGGTCCTGCAACTGCCAGTTGCTGCGATACGTGCCCGGCGCGGCCGGCGCCGTCATCGACACACTGATGTCCACCTGCGCATCAGGGGCAGTGGACGGCATAGCGACGGAAGCCGGTGCGCCAAACGTTTCGCCTGAAACGTAGACGAACTTCGTCCCTTCGCCCCACGCGCACGTGCCGTTGTTGCGAATGCGCCACGTTTTGACGAACGCCTGGTTCTTCTCCAGTTTGGTGTTGTCGGGGATCGTCACATCGGCGACATAAGCCGCGCGCAACACACAACCACCCTCGCCAGCAACATCAGGCGCTTCGGTGGGTGTCGGTGAAGGCAGCCCGGTGACCGGTGGCAGCGTCATCGTCGCTGTCACCACCGGCGCAACGGGCGGCGTCTCCGGTTCTACTTCCGGTGTCCCACCCCTGCCTGGCATGTTGCAGGCCAAAGCAAACAACACCAGAAGCGCAATCGTCAGCCACACAGCACAACGTCCCTTCATATCTCTATCCTCCTGTGCGAATTAGCGAATGAGCGAATCGGCGAATCGGCGAATGAGTGAATCGGCGAATGAGCGAATGAGCGAATGAGCGAATCGGCGAATGGGCGAATCGGCGATTGTCCTGCATCTTGCATAGCGATTCCTATCTTAGTCCAAAAACACAAGGCAACAAGTGGATGGCAAATGGAAAATGGAAAATGGAAGATGGAAAATGGCAAATGGAAAATGGAAAATGACAAATGGCAAATGACAAATCGAGTACCCTGCTTCCTGCCTCCTGCCTCCTGCCTCCTGCCTCCTGCACCCTGCTTCCTGCCTCCTGCCTCCTCTCCCACTTGGCGATTGGTTTGGTTGTGGTATGATGACGCAGGATTCAGAATATGCGCGAAATGACAACGTTATTCACCTTCGACTTACTCGCTGCAGACGGACCGGCGCGAGCGGGCGTGTTTTACACCGCCCACGGCCCGCTGCCGACACCGATCTATGCGCCGGTGGGCACGCAAGCCACCGTCAAAGCGGTGACGCCACAGCAGTTGCGAGAGGTCGGCGCGGTGCTGGTGCTGGCGAACACTTATCACCTGTACCTGCGACCCGGCGACGAGCGCATCGCCGCGTTGGGCGGCCTCCACGCTTTTATGGGATGGGATGGCCCTATGCTCACCGATTCCGGCGGGTTCCAGGTCTTCAGCCTGGGCGGCGGGCGCGGGCAGACGCCGCTGCGCACCATCGACGATGACGGCGTGACCTTCCGCTCGCACATCGACGGCCGGCAGCACCGCTTCACGCCGGAACGCGTCGTCGAGATCGAGCAGAACCTCGGCGCGGACATTGCCATGGTGCTCGACGAGTGCGCGCCCCCCACCGATTACGACTACAACGTCCGCGCGCTGGCTCGCACGCACGCCTGGGCCGAACGCTGCCAGGCCGTCCACACCCGCCCGGATCAGGCCCTCTTCGGCATCGTGCAGGGCGGCGTCTTCCCTGATCTGCGGGCGCAAAGCGCCGAGTTTCTCACCGCGTTGGAGTTCCCCGGTTATGCCATCGGCGGCCTCTCGGTCGGCGAGACGAAAGCACAGATGTACGACACGCTCGATGCGACCACGCCGCTGCTGCCGGA
>JAKJAB010000280.1 GCA_022707725.1 Chloroflexota bacterium
GGGGGACGATCACACCCTCCCGCACCATCACCTCTGCGGCATCGTTTTCGTCGTGCAACTGGCTGATAAATTCCCGGCAGCGCCCGCATGGCGGGATGACGCTGCCATCCCAAAGGACCGCCACCATCTTCAACACCCGGCTCTCTCCATCTGTGACCATGCTTCCGGCGGCGGCGTGTTCCGCGCAGAAGCCCATCGAACTGCCTGTGTCGATGCAAACGCCGGTGTAGACCTTGCCGTTCGCCGCGAGGAGCGCGGCCCCCACACCGCCCGCTTCCGCGTGGCTCGACAGCCGGCGTGGATTCAGAACGGCCTTCGCCTGGGCATACAATTCATCGAATGATATGGACATAGTGTCATTTCCTCGTATAAAATAACCCCTTGTCCGGGTCGGTAAATTCGAATTAGCGTTCCGCAGTTCATTTTCGACCCAGCCACCGCCATACGGTGGCGGTGTATGCTGTGTACGTTTCGCCGAATTTCGCCGCGAGATACTTCTCCTCAGGCGCAATCAGAACGTAATGACAAAGGACAATCGAAACGCCCAGTGCCGCCAATGTCCACAGCACATTCATCATCAACGCGACGCCGCCAAACAGGAGCGCCGCGCCAAGATAGAGCGGATTTCTCGATATGGCGAACACACCGGTCGTCACCACCTGGCTGGTCGGCTGGCCGGGATCCGTGGGCTGGTGGAAACGCGCAAACGCGCGGCGCGCCGAAACGATAAAGCCTATGCCGATAAAGATCAGCGTGACGCCTACAGGGATGAGGACTTGCCTGAGGATTCCCTGCGGCAAGGAAAATGGTAGCAGGACGTGTAGAGCGATGCCCAGCAGAAATGGGATGCCAAAAACGACTTCTCCGATCTCCCAAAAGCTCTTATGTGCAGAATCAACGTTTATCTTTGCTGCCTACCTTGAACTCGAAATACTTTATACTTTTTGCCCCGCGCAATCTCGAGGCAAAAGCCCTGTCCGGTGCTAGGAGGTTAGGTGTAGTTTGTTTATTATGCTATTGATTAGCTTTACTCCTACCGAATCACTAGCGGTAGAAATCGATCGTATGTAAGGATTTCCACCTGGAGTGATACTGCATCGGCAAGGGCAGGGGTAGCCGTCTCAGTTGCGATTATTCTAATTGGATAGGAACAAGGCTGAAGGTCAGACCATATGGGAGCTAATCGCAGGACGCCTGTGCCATCCCCGTTGTCCGTTAACGTAGCAAAATCGATATCTCGATCCAAGGTCAGTAAGATTGAATCTCCGTCAGGATCAGTCGAAGAGACTGGTATTTCGATCACTTGTCCGACCATCAACTCTACATCGTTCAATCCAGCCAGGTCTGGAGCCTGGTTATCAGGTGCCGACTTCGATATCCAGATCCGGCCGAAGTAATTTGTCTGTCCATCGACCCAATAGGTATCGCTCAGCCGCAGATCGGCTACACCAGCCTGACGGCCGCCAAAGTAGACGTCGGTGAGGTGAAACGTGTGGCGCTTCCATTGATCGGTATTCTGCAGCATCACGGGTTCTGTCCAGGCATAGGGATCACTGACGCTGTCATAATTTAATGCCCATTGATCGGTGTCCCCATCGAAGTATTCAACGGTCACCCACACATCACTAGGGGTGGCATGGGCGAAGGCATTGTTCACATCCAAATAAATGAAATTGGAGGTTGGCGTGGTTGTATCATCCGGGTAAGCGGCTTCCCGGCCAGCCAGCGTGGTCACCAGCCAGGCGCCGTCGGGGAAGTTGAAGGCCGGTCGTAAACCCTGCTGGTATGGTTGTTCGCCAAAATCAAGCCAGATGAATGGCGCTGCGCTATAGTCAGATGCCTTCCAGCGCAGAATGTTTTCAGCGGTGAGGGCAATGTACGTTGTACCGTATTCGCGGCTGGCGGCGATCTCGGTCGCCTCGTGCAGTTCATTCCAGGTTTCAATCACAACCAGGGTTACTCCTGCGCCTCTCATCGCTTCCCAACCGGAGTTGTAGAACTCGCCGCACTGACGATCACGGATTCTTGGGGCGGAGGTTTTATAGTAGTTAGCCGTATCGTCAAAGCCAGGTCCAAGAGATCCCACGCGGCCGTTCGTCATCGGGCCATAAAGTGCGCTCCCCCAGGTATAGGTCTCATCCGAGGATACGCCCTGCCAGGAATTATTCAGAACGAGATAAGGCGTCGTTCCAAAATCACTCTGAAAGTGCTGGTTGACATAGTCGAAAGTGGTCTGGTCATAGGCGCTGGCGAACGTGCTGGTATAAAGGAATAGAATCGGACGGCCATTGATCGTAGCCCATAAACTGTTGGGGACCAGCTCAAAGAAATCGAATATCATCTTGTAAAAGAGCGCTTTGCCTTCTAGCGTGGTCAGGTCCGGCGGAATGTTGTTGTTTTGCTCCTGCAAAGCGTTGGTATCCAAAAACATGCCAATCTTTGGGGGTGTGCGACCTTCATTGATCAAAGTCTGTGTGGCTGAGACCAGGTTTTGCAGCCCGGTTTTACTCCAGAAAAAATTTACCTCGCTGCCAAAGTAGACTGGCAATACGATGTCTATCTGGGCGGTGATCATATCGAGCAGTTCACGCCGGTGCCAACTCACTTCTGTATAACTGTAGTTGGCTACATAATTGTCGGGGGGATGATTTGTAATGAAATCAGAGCATCTGGGGCTATGAAATGGTCGCCGGTGTAGATGTCGTACCAATAGAAGTAGTAAGTTGCTACAAGTTTGTCGTCGAGTGTCCAGGTGAATGGAGCAGACCGGCCTGGCGTAACCGGGCGCCGGAACAAGGCGAAAGTTACGAACAGCAACAAGAAACAAAGAAGTTTCCTTTTCACTGCATTTCTCCTTTTTGTTATGAGAGTCGGTAAACTGCGCCCCACATGATATTCGACAGACTATATCCTGCCGCGCGGCGGCTCCATGTCCTGCAACTGGAGCTTGAGCGCATCCACCGAAATCAAGATCTCCCAGAATGAAAGCGCCAGCGAGAGCAGCATCAGCACCAGCGCCGCGCCGAACACCACTTCACCGGCGAGCATCTGCCCGGCGAACAGCAGGAACATGCACAGCACGCAGGCGAACAAGCTGGCAATGCCCAACGCCTGCATATCGCGGATGATGTAGACGCGCCGCCGCACCTCCGAAAGTTATGCCCAGAACTGTGTTGCCTTACTCATTTTCCAAACGTGATCAATTCAACTGGCGCGCCATTGTGCAGGATCATCGCGGCACGGACCCCTTCTGAAGGCGTCCCCGGCGGAAAGACAATCTCCTGGCCTTGCAGCGCTGCATCGAGATCGTCCACTTCGAAGGCGACGTGCGCCACCGTACGGATGATCTCCGGCAAAGGACTCCAGGATTCGAAGCGCATCCATTCGACGCCATACGGGCTGCTGCTGAACCCCGAAACGTACATCCCATACTGGGCAATGTATACCTCATCATCACGCGGGATGTCGGTGGGGATGCCAATGTGATGATAGCGCCAGCCCAGTGTGGCGGTCGCCGTCGGGAGTTCGTCATCACGCCGGTATGGGATGGATTGTAGCGTTTGTTCGGAATTTGTCATAGCGATGGTCAACCTTTCTCAGTTGGTTCGAGAAGTCGTGCCCGAACGGTCTCAAGGTCAGATCGGTTTAGCCCTCCAGTTGTAACCGACCGGTAAAACATGACATACAGTCCCATTATAATAGGTTTGCGAATTTCGGGGAACGCGGGTATAATAACAGCATAGTCGCAAAAGCGTTGAGCGGGACGAGTATCCGGCGGACAGCGCCAGAGAATGGAGGCCACCGACTGAGAGCCTCCTCCGTGGAATCAGTAGCAAGATTCCCGAACCCGGTGAAAACCCCCCGCGAGCGAGGTCTGGAAAGCGTCGTTGCTAGACGGCGAACAAGTATAGACTTCCGGGTAGGCCCGTTACAGCTAATAAAGCGCCGGTTGTTGTGCAATCGGAATTTGGGTGGAACCACGTGGCGCCCCGCGTCCCAAAAGATGCGGGGCGCTATTTCATGATCAGGAGGTTCACAATGAGTTCCCAAGCCTATCAAGAAAGTCAATTGTACCGGATCCGGCACTCCACCGCGCACCTGATGGCGGCGGCAGTGCTGGAACTATTCCCCGAAGGCAAAGTCGCCATCGGTCCGCCCATCGAAACCGGCTTCTACTACGACTTCGACCTGCCCCGCGCACTCACGCCGGAGGATCTGGCGAAGATCGAGTCGCGGATGCGGGCGCTAATCGCTTCGCGCTGCGATTTTGTCTATCAGGAGATCACCCCGGAGGAAGGCCGGGCGCTCTTCGCCGACCAGCCCTACAAGCTGGAATTGATCGACGGCATCCTCAGCGGCGGCGTAGACGAGGACGGCAATCCGGTCAGTGAAGCGCCCACGCTCTCGATCTACAAGAGCGGCATCTTCACCGACCTGTGTCGCGGGCCGCACGTGCAGAATTCGCGGGAGATCAACCCACAAGCCGTCAAGCTGCTCAACGTCGCCGGAGCGTACTGGCGCGGCGACGAAAAGCGCCCGATGCTGCAACGCATCTACGGGACGGCGTTCGAGTCGCCCAAGGCGCTCAAGGAACACCTGGACTGGCTCGAAGAAGTCAAGAAGCGCGATCACCGGCGGCTGATCCGCGAACTGGACCTGGTCTCCTTCCACGAGGAAGCCGGGCCGGGGCTGGCGTACTGGCACCCGAACGGCGGCATGATCCGGCATCAGATTGAGCGCTTCTGGGATGACGAGCACATGGCCAACGGCTACGACTTCGTCTACACGCCGCACATCGGCAAAGCGAGCTTGTGGGAGATGAGCGGACACCTGGGCTTTTACAAAGAGAATATGTATTCGCCGATTGAAATTGAAGGCCAGCAATACTTCATCAAGCCGATGAACTGCCCCTTCCACCTGCACATCTACAAGAGCGGGCTGCGTTCCTACCGCGATTTGCCGCTGCGCTATGCCGAAAAGGGCACCGTCTACCGCTATGAACGCTCGGGGGTCTTGCACGGG
>JAKJAB010000281.1:0-4724 GCA_022707725.1 Chloroflexota bacterium
TCGTTGCCCGGCGCACAGCCGGGTCAATACGTGATGGCGTGGCTACCCGATGTGGGCGAGAAGCCGTTCAGTATCGCGGGCGGCGATCCGCTGGCGCTGATGGTCGTCGCGGTGGGACCGTTCAGCGAGGCGCTGCACCGGCTCAACGTAGGCGATCGCGTGTGGGTGCGCGGCCCGCTCGGGCAGGGCTTCGCGCTGCACGGACAGCATCACCTGCTCGTGGGTGGGGGCTACGGCGTCGCGCCGCTGCTCTTCCTGGCGCGGACAAGCCTCGCAGCCGGGTACACTGTAGAGGTCTGCATCGGCGCGCGAACGGTGGAGGATGTGCTGTTGGCGGAGGCGTTTACCTCAACGGATTCAACGGATTCAACGGAAAAAGAAAAATCCGTACCATCCGTGAGAATCCGCGCACGAAGCTACCAGGGATAAGGCTTGAATTCCTCGGCCAATTCCACCGGGCCGCCGAAGGTCTTGCTGGCCTCCGCCAGGGCGTAAGCCATCGCGTCGGGTTGGGTGCGGTAGTGGATGAGCGCCAGCCGTTCCACACCCGCCCGCGCCGCCAGCGCCCCCGCCGCGCCGGGCCGCGTGTGATTGCGGTCCGAGTCCGTCGCCTCGTGGAAGAGCAACGTCGCGCCGCGCGCCAGAGTCTCCACCTCCGGGCAGGGGAAGGTATCGCTCGAGTAGACGAAGGCGCGGGATGAACCACGCAGGGCAAAACGCACGGCAATGGAGGGGATCGAATGTCGCGTCGGGGCCGCCGTCACCGTGAACTCGTCATCCTCGACCACCAAAGCGCCAACTTCCGGCATGATTTCGTGGTAAGCCAGCGATAACGGCGAGATCCAGCTCTGCCCGCCGAACAGGCCAGTCATCCCCTGCACCAACGGCAATACCTCCGCCCGCGCATAGACCGGCAGGGGGTCCGCACGCGGTTGTCCATCCGCCAGCATGAACAACCCGAGCAAATACGCGGACAAACCGTACACATGATCCGGGTGGAAATGGGTGATGATGATACCGCGCACCGCCAGGGGATCGAGACCCGCACGCTGCAAGCGCCCAATGGGACTGTCGGCGCAATCGACCAACCAGTAGCCGCGCTGCCCCACTACCGCCAGGTACGAGTTGGCATAATTGCTGTCGGCCAGCGCGGCCGCCACTCCCAATGGAACCACGTAAGGTAAATGTGTCTCGCCCAATCCTGACCTCCATTCTCAACGGATGAAACGGAGAAATGGTTGTTGATTACGGAAAGCTGCTCGCTAACTGTGTCTTCATCGCTCACAGAAGGCCTCCCGCCTACTGTTTGCCGTATCCCGTCTACCGCACTTACCGCGTACGGAAGGGAAGTCCGCTATACGCCGCGGCGGCCTTCATCACCAACGTCGCGTAGCACCCCGATTGCAGGGTGAACTTCACCGTGACGGCTTGCCGTCCAGGCGTGTAGTCGTCGTGATAAGGCGTGCTGACTTCGACGGCTGCAGGCTTGAACCAGATCGCGCGCTCGCCCTTGGTAAGATAGACGCGCCGCAAGATGCGCGCCTTGAAGTCGTGCAGGGTTAACCCTTCCATTTCGAAGACGGCCTGTGCGGCCTCACCCACCCCCCCTTCGTACCGCGCTGTCAAACGAGGCAGGTCAATTTCCAGCACTTTGGCTGCATCCGGTACAGCGCTTGCGTCGGGCATCAGAAAGGGAACATCGACGATCTCCACCGCGAACGAAGTAGAGCTGAGCGACTCCAGATAACGCGCGGTGATGTGATTCCACACCCACGATTGATAAGCCGACAGGTAAATCGAAAGCAAGCGATCCTGAATCAGATTCACCGCTTTGCCGTATTCGTGGGGATGATCTTTGAGGTAGGTGATAACGCTGCGGAAATTCGACGGACGCGGAGCCTGGTGCAACAAAAATCCCCACTGTCCCCAATGGCTCTTCACCAGCACCTTGAATTCGCGGACGTCAGCGGGGTCACCGCGCATCTCTTCTTCAAGATAGAACCGTACGACCTGTTCGGCGTCGCGCAACAGGATCGCCTTGCCGATGAAGCCCTTCTCGGATAACGAGCCAAACCGTTGTTCGTCGAAGTAGTTAGGCAGACCTTCGGCCTCCAGCTTGTGCAACGCCGCTGTCAATACGGGCACATCCTCTTCCGCTAAATCGCGCACGACGACGGCAAATCGGTTGCCCAACACATCTTTTGGCTGCAGGGAACGAGAACCCCATTTCACCCGTTGGGCTATAAATCCGCGCTCTTTGATTTGCTCGGGACCGCGCTTGCGGACACTGGCGTATTGGATCGCCTCCGCGCTGGCGTCTTTAGGCGCCGGGAAGACCAACGCGCTCGGCGTCACCTTCAGTCGTGCAGCAAGACGATCGCGAACGGCCAACGTGGTCAGGTTGCGTTTCTCGACACGATAGTAGGCATAGGCGCCACGCTCGCCGCCGGGCAGGACGATCTCTTCCTCGACACGGAAGTCCTGAGGTACGCGTTTGATACGCATGACGAAGTCCTGATCCTAGGGCGCAACTGCAGTGACCGGCACCACCTGTACAGGTGCAATTGTAGGTGTGGGTATCTCTTTCACAAAGATGACGTGCTTGAATCCCAGGCTCAACAGCAACGAGCGCAGCACATCACGGGCGTTCTCTTCTGCCTTTTCCAGCAGACCATTTTCGATAGCCGCTTGCAGCATTAACTGCTCGGCCTCCTGCCGGGCAGCGGTCTCCAACTGCATATTCATCCCCGCCACACCGGTGCGGCGGTCGTAGACGTAAGTGCGGCTGTTATCCAAAGCGGCAACAAATACCTCTGCCGGAGGCAAGCGCACATAAACCGTGCCATCATCGGTGGTCATCACATCATTGGGCCCGATATATGACAGATCGACACCCGCGATCATTTCACCATAAGCGATCAACAATAGTTTGTCGCCAAAGAGGAAACCGAGTGCCCCCTGTCCTGATTCCGCCGTGATCACCTTTTCGATCTGATACGAGGCCGTTTCCAGACGGCTCAGCGCCTGCACACCTTCGATCACCGTCGCCGCACTCGGATAGATCGTCGGCGTGGGCTGCGGCAAAAGCGCCGATGGATCAATCGTGACCGGGGAAGACGGCTGGCGCGAGCGTGCAAAAATCCACACGCTCGCCACAACGACAGCAATTATCCCTATCCACATCAAGACGTTTTTCAGTCTCATATCCCTCCCCTGTCCAGAAAATTGAATCCTGCGCAAGGATTCACGTACACATACGTAGGATACTACGATTTGGGCGCATCGTCAACAACAATACGCGTGCGCCGCAACTTGACCACGGCCCGGTTCGTATTACCCTATACACAATCTTAACGTTGGCGATTTGGGAGGCTAATATAATGAATACCAGTGTAACTCGATTGCCGTTGCTACTCATCATCGTCACCGCGCTGTTCATGTCGCTGGGCTGCGCGGTCGGGAACTTACGCATCGATACTGTGACTGTGGGTGAGCTAAACAAAGAAACGCAGACAGTGGAAGCAGACGGCGCCGAACAGGTGCGCGTGTACATCAAAATGGGTACCGGGGAACTCAAGGTGGGCCACGGCGCAGAGGCGTTGATGCGTGCCAACTTCACGTACAACGTCGCCGATTGGAAACCGCAGGTCGATTACACCGTCACCGATGGCAATGGACGGCTGAACATCCGCCAGCCCAGCAGCGAGCAGATTTCAGTCCGCAGCGACATCCGCTATACGTGGGATCTCAAATTCAATGAGGAAATTCCGCTGGACATGCGCATCGAGTGCGGCGCGGGCAACGGTGAAGTCAAGCTGGGCCAGTTGAACGTCACCAGGCTGGATGCCAAACTGAGCGCGGGGGACTTTGCCATCGATCTGAGCGGTAATCGAAGTCTGGAGCATCTTGAACTCGACATGGGAGCCGGTGATATCACCGTCGACCTGACCGGCGACTGGGAACACAATGTCGAAGTCTACCTCCAGGGGGGAATTGGCAAAACGATTTTGCGCCTGCCCAAAGACATCGGCGTGCGGATTGTCGCCAACAAAGCCATCGGGAAGGTCGACACCCAAGGGCTTACCCGCGACGGCGGCGTGTATGTCAACGCCGCCTACGACGTATCCCCTGTCACCATCGAGATCAACATCCAGAGCGGGATCGGCGATACTTTGCTTGAAGTCGTGGAATAAATTCCACCCTTGCGAAGGTTCAGGCAAACCAGGTTTGCACACCTTCGCAAGAGTTTAGGGATTGTCGTTCAACCACACCACTAACGCCAGCGAAAACCAGAAGACAAACGCCAGATCGATCACAAAGTACGCCGCGTCCACCAGCCCATGCGCGAGGAAATCCGCCATCGACGCCATCAGGCCAAGCGCGAGCGCGCGGATCTCCGGGCGTACATCGTTGCGTAGCGGCCACACCTTGCGCCAGAACGAGGCTTGCAGTCCCGCAAATACCACCACGCCTAAAACACCAAGCCGCACCGCAAAATCCATCACGACGTTGTGCGGGTGCGCGAGGTTGAACTCCTCCCACGCCGTCGGCAAGACGTAGCGGGTGCGGTAGGCGTAGAGGAAGTTGTCCGGCCCCACACCCAACAGTGGATAATCGCGGATCATCCCCACGGAGCTATGCCACAGCGACAGCCGAAAACCTGTCGTACCGCCGCTCAAGTCGAACAGGCCGGCAAAACGCGGTGTGCGCAACAGCGGGATCAG
>JAKJAB010000281.1:4734-5020 GCA_022707725.1 Chloroflexota bacterium
CCACGCCGATCAGCAGGACAACGATCGTCGCCCGCCGCCACTTCGGCCCACCCAGGACGCCCAACAGCAGTAACGCCGCCGGAATACCCAGGACAATCGCGCCGCGCGAAAGGCTTAGCAGCAAGGCTGCTCCCACCGGCGCGCACGCCAGCGCATACAGCAGGCGTCGCCGCTCACCAAGCAAATCACGCAGGAACGCCCCGATGCGAGTTTGGGCGGACGACGTTCCGCCGAAGAACACCACGGCAAGCATCAACGGCAGCGCCCGGCCCAGGTACAGCCCCAC
>JAKJAB010000282.1 GCA_022707725.1 Chloroflexota bacterium
TGTCGGTGGGACTGGCGTTGCTCGTCTGGCAGATGGGCGTGCAATGGATCGCCGACACACCGCGCCGGTTCCTGCTGCCGGCGCCAGCAGAGGTACTGGCCCGATTTGTCAAACTCGCCACGAACGGCACGCTGGCGTACCACGCTCGCGTTACCCTGCTGGAGATGGGCTTGGGATTGCTGGTGGGGACGACGCTCGCCGTACTGTTGGGCTACGGCGTGGCGCACAACAAGCTGCTGGCCTATCTTCTTGAGCCGGTGATCGTCACCTCACAGGCGGCGCTGATCGTCTTCTTTCCGATTCTCGTCAACGTCGTCTCCGGGTTGAAAGGGATCGATCCGCGCTTGCGGGATTTGTTCCGTATGCTGGAAGCACCGTGGCACAAGGTGCTGCTCAACCTGGAAATCCCCGCCGCGCTGCCTGCGTTCCTGGCGGGACTGCGGGTCAGCGGCACGCTCGCCGGCATGGGGGCAGTTGTCGGTGAATTCGTGGCTTCGACGCAGGGATTGGGCTACCTGGTCAAGCAAGGGCAAAATCTCTACGACCTGCCGATGATGTTCGTCGCCATCATCACTTTGATGGCGATTGCCTTGACAGTCTACGGCGTGCTCACCCTTGTGGAACGCCGCGCGCTGCGCTGGACTGTGCTGGACACGACGACTGCAAGCGAAGCAGAATCGGTTTGAGCGTAAGAGTGATTCGCGTAGGTTAGCGTTTTTTTACATCAAGGGGGGGAGAAAAAATGCGTACACGTTTGTTTTATTTGTTTATCGTCATGGTGTTGTTGATCGGCTGTACGGGTAGTCCCGGCGCATCGGAGTTGACCTCCATCAATCTGCCAATGGGCTATGTGGCGAACGTGCAGTTCACGCCATTCTATATGGCCAAGGAACGGGAATATTTCCAGAAAGCCGGCTTCGACGTGAGCTTCGATTACCGCTGGGAAACCGACGGCATTCAACTGGTCGCCGCCGGAGAGATTCCCTTCGCTATTGCCAGCGGCGATCAGGTGATCCAGGCGCGCAGTCGTGGCCTGCCGGTCGTCGCGGTGGCGGCGTGGTACCAACGGTTTCCGGTCGCCATCATTGCGTCGGAGGACACGCCCCTGCGCTCTCCCGAGGATTTGCGCGGGCTGAGCATCGGCATCCCGGAGACATTTGGCGCGTCGTACATCGGATTGCGGGCGCTCCTCAAAGCGGGCGGACTGACCGAAGCAGACATCGATCTGCAAGCCATCGGCTACACACAACTGGCAGCGTTGACCGCGGGGACGGTCGATGCGGTGGTCGTCTATGCCAACAACGAACCGGCAGTACTCGCACAACAAGGGATTCCCTTCAACAGCTTGTACGTCGCGGACTACGCGCACATCGTATCCGCCGTACTCGTCAGTAACGACACAATGGTGAAAGAACAGCCCAAAGTCGTGCGCGCCTTTGTGGATGCCTTCCTCAAGGGGCTGCAAGACGTCCTGGATGACCCGGACGCCGCTTTCGAGATCAGCAAGAAATACATCGAAGGGCTTGAAGAGAACGCTGCCGCACAGCGCGGGGTGCTGGATACCAGCATCGACTACTGGCGTTCACCCGAACTGGGCAAACTCGACGCGGACAGTTGGCAACAAGCGCAAACTGTGATGGCGGAGATCGGCCTGATCGAGCAGACGATGCCGGTGGAGAGCCTGTTCACCAATGCTTTCGTAGAATAACTTACCAGGTGTTTCTCATATTTGTCAGCAGACAACATGAGCCAGGCTCTCCACCAAAGATGAAAATGGGAGCTATTTTCGGAATAGATTCAGCAGAGGATAAGCTGCAAACTGTTAAAAATCTGCTCGATCTGCTCAATCTGCTGATGGAAAAACGAAAGTGACTGAATCATTCTTACGCATCCGCAACCTGTCCGCGAGCTTTCGCGGCTACCTGGGCGACTTGAGCGCGCTGGATGATGTCTCGTTCGACGTGGCGCGCGGGGAATTCGTCTGCCTCATCGGGCCTTCCGGTTGCGGAAAATCGACGCTGTTGCGCATCGCTGCGGGACTGCTGTCGCCTTCACGCGGTGAGATTCTGCTCGAAGGCCAGCCACAGCGCGCGCCTCGAAAGCGCGTTGGCCTGGTCTTCCAACAGCCAACCCTGCTGCCCTGGCGCAGCGTGCGGGACAACATCGCACTACCTTTGGAGATGATGAAGCTCGCGTCTGCTGATGTCAAGGCGCGCACCGATGCCTTACTGGCGCTGGTAGGGCTGGCGGGTTTTGAGCAGGAGTACCCAATCCATCTTTCGGGGGGAATGGCGCAGCGCACCGCCCTGGCCCGGGCGTTGGCACAAAACCCGGAGGTGCTGCTGCTGGACGAACCTTTCGGCGCACTCGATGCACTGACGCGCGAACGTATGGCGGCGGAGTTGCTGCACATCTGGGAACGGGATAAGCGCACGGTGCTGATGGTAACGCACAGCGTCGAAGAGGCCGTGTTGCTGGCGGACCGGGTGGTAGTACTGAGCGCGCGCCCGGGTCACGTTGTGGAAATCGTAGACGTGACTCTGCCCCGCCCGCGCTCACCCGCGCTGCTCACCACGCCGGAGTTACAATGTCTTGCTGGACATCTGCGTGAGGCATTGTCCGGCAGAAACGGCGACGCGTCGGCGTGTCCTAGCCCGTCTTCCAACTCACGCGTAACGCAGCCTGGCGATTGACATAGAATTTCACGGCCCACACACTGGGCGATACGGCGCGCACAGCATCATCGGGCAGGGGTTTCGCGTTCAAGAAGGCTTCCGATGGCCGGGAAGGCAATGCCAGCCACACCTCGCCCTGCGCCAGCCGCTGCAAATCTAGCGTTAGCGTGAGGTCGCTGCCTGCCAACTGCCATTCTGTAATTTCAGCGCCCTGCGAGATGTGGAATGTCGTCGTCACCAGGTGGGGGACAGATTGCGCCGGGCGGACGCCAAGCAGCACCGCGCCGTGCGGCGGCAAGTGAAATACCGGCTGCAATGCACCCGGCTCCAGGCGCAGATAGCGCCGCTCCCAGAAGTCGAAGATGTGGTGCGGTTTGCGTTGATCCATCGACAAATCGGCCGGCAACGTGCGCTCGACCGGCGCATCGCCCCAGTTGAAGAGGCCGACCAACCGCCACCTTCCCCACGAACGCGCAATGGGAACGACGACCTCTTCCGGCATCTCCTTCTGTAAGAGATCGAGCACGTCCATCCCTTCCAGCAACGACGGGAACAGCGCAGCAACACGCGCCCGGCGTTCGGACGACAGTGCATCCAACTTGTCGGAGAGCAACAGCAGGCCGCCTGAAAGCCCAATCAACGTCGCTTGCGCGATGACCTCGTCCGCGGTCAACTGCGTTTGTGTGCTGCGCATCAACAACGTATCCGGGTCGTTGGTCCACCAGCGATTGTGCATCCAGGTGCGCGTCGCCACGTTGCGCAAGCTGTTACGCAGGCTTGGCAGAGAGGGATTGCGCTTCAGCAAGCGCCCCACGCTCCCAAAGCTCGGTTCCCACGATGGCGCGGTATCCGGGCCGATACGCATCGCGTCCACCAGGCCGATGGCCGTTTGCAGCGGCGCGCCACAACCAACGATGTAGGCATCGCCGCCGGCGGCCTCTCGAATGATCTGGAAGACCTGACGCAGCGCCTGCGCCCGCGTCAGCCGTGCGTTGTAACGCTTGCCAACCAACGCTCCCGCGTACATGAAATCCAGCTTGAGATAATTGTAGCCCCACTCCTGAACGGCCCCCCGCACCAGACCTCGAATGTACGCCTGCACGCCGGGATGGGTGGGGTCGAGCGCCCGGCCCATGAATCCCGAAATCAAGCCCGGTGAAACCGGATGGCCATGCGCCGTGCGCAGCAGCCAATCCGGGTGATGCGCGGCCAGCACCGATTTGGGATGCGCCGTCAGCGGACCGAGCCACAATCCCGGCGTGAACCCGGAACCGCGGATACGGTCGGCCAGCCAGCGAAAATCGTGCGGGAAGCGCGCGTTGCGCTCGGTCCAGTCGCCCCACTGCGTCTGATAGCCCTCATCGAGTTGGATGACCTCCAACGGAACTTGATCGGCGAGCAAGGCTGCCGCCGCGAGGTTTTCGACGACGTCCGCCTCGCTCACCCGGTTGCCGTACATATACCAGGAGCACCAACCCGTAGGCGCCGGGCGCGGCGCGGGGAGTTGCATCTGCCGGATGACGGCGTAGGCATACTGGGCAAACGGGTCGGTGTTGGGCAGAGGCGCCCATTCCAGATAGAACCACTCTGAGGACAGCCCCTCACCCACATCAAGGGGCTGGTCGTCGGCTTGAGACTGTACGGTCAGCGCGTGATGGCCAGGGCGCACATCGGCGCCGACTTGCACAAATTGATCCGCGAGCGACACGCCTCCGGCAATCAACGCCTCCCTGGGCGTCACCACCGCGCCGACCATCTCGCTCCAAAACCGCCCGATCTGCCCGTAAGGTGTCGCAGGGTTGTGGATCATGGGGCCTTGCAGCCAACGTTCCGGCAAAGACAGCGCCTCGTGATGACGCTGCGCCGGCAAAAATCCAGCGGCGGACCAGGATTGCCAGCCATTGGTATAAAAGCCGGAAGGCAGCTCGGTCGACTCGAATCCATCGGGCGTCGTGCTGACGAAAAAGCGACGAATCTGTACGGAGTCGGGGCCAACATTCGTCACCGCGACCTTGAGCAAAACGAACGGACGCGAAGCATAGACCCGCACGGCGCCGCTCAACGTCAGCCCTTGATATTCCTGGTGGCTGATTGTCGCGCCTTCCGCCTGCCCGTGGACATCTTCGAGGTGTTCGGTTACCGCCCGGCCGGCGGGCAACTTATCCGTCGTCAACGTGCGAACACGCCCGCGCCGGATAAATTCGACGCCGAAAAAACAACGCAAAGCGCGTCCCGGGCTTTGCAGGCGCAACGTGCCAGCGTGAGGTTCCCAGCGCACTTCAAAACATGGACTTTGAAACAGCAACGACATCGTTGAGACGATACCCCCTCAGGC
>JAKJAB010000283.1 GCA_022707725.1 Chloroflexota bacterium
CCGCCGCCGCCGCTGGCCGACATCGTCGAGCGCGTCGCCATCATCCCGCAGCCAACCCGCACCACCCGCGACCGTCTGCGCGACTTGCTCACCACCTCCCGTCCCGATCTTACCCTGCGCCTCGAAAGCGCCGTCTTCCGCCAACAACTACAAACCTGGCTCGACGTCTATCCCTTCGACTGGCTCCAAATCGAAGGTCTCGAAATGGCCCCCTATCTCCCCCACCGCTCCCTGTCTACCGCCGTCGCCAGTCTGCCGGCGCTCCGTCTACCGTCTACCATTTTCGACGCCCACAACTGCGAATATCTGTTGCAAAAACGGGCCGCTTCCGCCGACCTGCGCCGCCCACGCCGCTGGCCCGTCGCGCTCTATTCTGTCAGCCAGTGGCAACGCTTGCACCGCTACGAAGCCGCCGTCTGCCGCCGCGCCGATTTGGTGATCGCCGTGTCTGAGGCGGACGCACAGGCGTTGCGGAGAATCGTCCCCGGCCTCGATCCGCTCGTGATTCCCAACGGCATTGCCGTGGCCGAATACGCGGCCTTCACCGGCAAGGCCGACCTGCAACAACCGGCTTTCGTCTTCACCGGCACGATGGACTTCCGGCCCAACGTCGATGGCGCGCTCTGGTTCGCCGGCAGGGTGTGGCCGCGCATCCGCGCCGCCCTGCCCGAAGCTCACGTCTATTTCGTGGGCCGCCAACCCCACCGCCGGCTCGATGCGCTGCGCGAATTGCCCGGCGTGGTCATCACCGGCGCCGTCCCTGATACGCGGCCCTACATCGACGCGGCGACCGTCTACGTCGTCCCGTTGCTGGTCGGCGGCGGCACGCGCCTCAAGCTGCTCGAAGCTACCTCGATGGGCAAGGCCATCGTCTCCACCACGCTCGGCGCAGAAGGGTTCGTCCACCCAGAAAAGGCGATGCAGTTGGCCGACGACCCGGCGGCCTTTGCCGAGGCGTGCGTTCGCCTGGCGCGCGACGCTGCCGCCCGCGCGCAATTGGAGGCGCGCGCCCGCGCCTACGCCCACGCCTACGATTGGGACGCGCTTCTGCCCCCGCTGCTGGCGCGGTTGGAGCAAGAAAGTTGAGCCGGTGCGGCGGTCAGTCCAGCCGCCGATCGGGCAACACTCTATTGAACTTTTTCACAATCGGCATAGAATAAAAAACATGGGTGTGGAAGATCGGTTAGAGCGCTACCGCCGTCGTTATGCAGCCCTGAAGCCGGGATGGGAACATGCAACGGCGCGCTTCCAACGTCGGGTTGCCGCGCGGCTCACACCCGACAGCCGCGTTTTGGACCTGGGATGTGGACGCGGGGGCGTCGTCGAACGGCTTGGCGCAGTGGGGCAATGGTGCGGCTGCGATCCCGACCGGTGCTCGCTTGAAGATCACCGCGCCGTAGAATTACCGCGCAGCCAGGTTTTTTCCGAACGGCTGCCCTTTGCCGATGCTGTGTTCGACGTCGTGATCGCCTCGTGGGTGCTGGAACATTTGCCCCAACCGGCGGTAACCTGGCGCGAGATTGCGCGCGTGTTGCGTCGGGGCGGGCGGTTTTTATTTCTGACGCCCAATCGTCGCCATCCCATCCCGCGCGTGAGCACGTTCTTGACACAGTTCAGGGTGTTGCAAGCGCCGCTTGTGACTGCTATCTACCAACGCGCGAGCGCCGATACCTTTCCGGTGTACTATCGGGCCAACACATTCGAAGCGCTGGAACGCCTTGCCGTGCAGACCGGGCTGCGACTGGTTCAACTGGAGTGGATAGACGATCCGTCCTACTTCGCGTTAACGGACGCTGTCTTTGCCCTGTCCGTTTGCCTGGAGACGTTGTTGCCGGCCACCTGGCGTGTCCATTTTGTTGGAGAATACAAGAAAGTATAAAGCGGGTCTTTCGACGTTCGATCTGTAGCCTGCAACAAATAAGGAGATAGAAAATGCTGGATTTTATGGATTTCCTTCTGCCTATCCTCATTTTTCTGTTGATGGGGGTTGTCGCGATTACATTTGGGATAGCGTGGATGATTGCGAAGGCGCATTATCAGAAAGAGCCTCGAGCAGACAAAACGGCAACAGCCAACGCGCAACCCTCCGGCGCAGTTCCGCGCGTCCCGCACTTGCTGACGTTCGACAGGGGGCCCGACGGCGCGTGGGAAATCGCGATCAACGGGAAGCCCTACCCCAGCCTGGAAGCCGTCCCCGACGATGCCGTGCGCCGGGACGTTGTGGCCGGATTGAAGGAAGCGGCGCTTTTTGCCCGCAGTTACATCCAGAAAGATCAAGCGGAGACGAGACCGCCCGCGCCGCCGCAGGCTGCTGCGCCCACGGAGCGCGTTCCACTGGCGGAAAAACAGGCAGAAAGACCGGCGGAAGGACCGGCGGACGTCCCTCCAACCACGCCATCCGCTATGGACAAACTGCGGGGTCTCTTCAAGAGCGAGGCCGCGCTCAAACGTTCCGGCGCGGCGCCGACGCTTATGCCGGCAATCGATCTGGCGCACGAAATCGGCGAGATCGTGGCGGAGATGCAGGCGCGCAACCCCTCTCTGGCCCAGCGCTCTATCAAACTACAGAATATAGCCACCGGCGGCGTGCAATTCACCGTTGACGATATGATTTACTTCGACATCAACGAAATCCCCGACGCCGACATCCAGGCTTTGATTCGCGCGGCGACGAAGGAATGGGAACGCCGTTAAATTCTGCCCGGAATGTGGTATAGTATGGCGACGGCGGATGTGCTCATCCGCCGTCTTTTTGACGACAATATTTCAAGGAACAGGAACGCCGCGAATATGCAGTACCATATTTGGACCATTGGATGCCAGATGAACGTCGCCGACTCACAGCGCGTCGCTGCCGGGCTGGAACGACTGGGCTACACGCCCGCCGAGCGCGCAGAAGACGCCGACATGATCATCCTCAACACGTGCGTGGTGCGCCAGCAGCCGGAGGACAAGGCCGTGGGCCGTTTGAATCAACTTCGGCGTGTCAAAGAGCGCCACCCGGAGCGGATTCTGGCGCTGATGGGCTGTATGGTCGGCGTGAAAGAAACGATGGCGCTGCAAAAACGCTTCCCCTGGGTGGACGCCTTCCTGCCGCCCTCCGATCCCACCGAATTGTGGGCGCTGCTCGCCGAACGCGGCCATCTGGACGAAGCGCAGACGCTCATCGCCGACGCCGAAGCGCGCCGTTTGGCGTTAGGCCGCACCGATACGATCCTCCCGCCCTCCGAGCAAGAGCACATCGTCAGCGCGCACTTGCCCATCGTGCTCGGCTGTTCGCACGCCTGCACGTACTGCGTTATCCCTTACCGGCGCGGCGCGGAGCGCAGCCGTCCGCCGGAAACGATTTTGGCCGAGGCGCGGCAGGTGGCGGCCCAGGGCGTCAAGGAGATCACGCTGCTCGGCCAGATCGTGGACCGCTACGGCTACGATTTGCCCGAATTTGCGCAGGCCACGGAAACCCCGCTCGTTACCCTATTGCGGCAGGTTCACGAGATCGAGGGGCTGGAACGGCTGCGCTTCCTCACCAGCCATCCCAACTGGATGAAAGACGATCTGCTGCGCGCCGTGGCCGACCTGCCCAAAGTGTGCGAGCATATCGAAGCGCCCATCCAATCCGGCGACGATGAGGTGCTGCGCCAGATGCGGCGCGGGTACACGGTGGACGACTACCGGCGGCTCGTGGCGCGCTTGCGGGAGACGATCCCTGGCGTATCCATCGCCACCGACATCATCGTGGGATTCCCCGGCGAGACCGAGGCGCAGTTCCAGCACACCTACGCTCTGCTGGCGGAATTGAAGCTGGACAAGGCGCACATCGCGCGTTACTCGGCGCGCCCGCTGACCGTCGCCACGCGCACGCTGAACGACGATCTGTCTCGCGCAGAAAAGGAGCGCCGGCGCAAGGCGCTGGATGACTTGCAAGCCAATATACTAGAGGAACTGAACGCCCGCTATCTCGGCCAGACCATCGAAGTGCTCGTCGAAGGGTACAACACGCGGCAAAAACGCTGGTTCGGACGCAGCCGCACCGACCGGCTGGTCTTCTTCCCGGCGGAGGGCGACTGGCGCGGGCGGCTGGCGCAGGTGAAGATCACGTGGACCGGGCCGTGGTCATTGATTGGAGAAGTTAAATTCTAAAAGATCCACCCCAGCATCATAAACACCAACCGCTGCGCGAAATTCAGCAGGAAGAAGGCGATCAGCGGGGAAAAATCCAGCCCGCCGAACGACGGCAACACGCCGCGAATGGGCGCAAGCAGCGGTTCGGTGATGTCCCACAGGAAGCGCATCACGCGGCTGGAGTAGGGGACGCGGATCCACTCGAAGAGGACACGCGCGAGCAGCGCCATACTGTATAAGTCGAAGACAAGCCCCAGGACGAAGACCAGCATCGCACCGATATTGCCGAGGGGGTCGCGGAACCACACCGGTACATTGGCCGCCAATTGCAGCACCCACACGATCAACGTCCGCCCCACCCAGATGACGATCAGCGCCAGCGCCAGCGACGCAAACGTGGAGATATCATAGCGGCGGTGTTCAGGGATGCCCAGGATTTTGCATGCCAGGTCGACCACGGGGTCGGTAACGAGCGTGAGAAAGCGCAGCACCGGATTCTGCGATGAGACCCGGAACAGGTGCAGCACAATGCGCACGATCAGGAGCAGGCCCAACAGGCCAAAGATCGCATCAAGTACACTGATAATCGTATTCAAAACCATGTCGTTCCCTCCAAAAGATGGGGATTCGTAATTGGTAAATGGTAATCGGTAATCGGTAATCGGTAAACAGGAAACACTCAGTTCCTGACTCCTGCTCTCCAGTTACCAGTCTCCTATCGCAAGCGCAGATCGAAAATCATCTGCAAGAATTGGCGCCGGTTAGCAGCTGGATTGGGATCGTCGTTCGTCATCGGGCGTGGACGGCCTTCTTCCTCAATAACCGTTGGCAGCAACTGGATACTCAGAAAACGATTGTTGTAGAAGACCAGCCGGTTCACA
>JAKJAB010000284.1 GCA_022707725.1 Chloroflexota bacterium
GACCTGAACCAGACCGGCGGTAGCTACGCCAACAACGTCATCGCCGATAATCAAACGCCCAGCGGCGGCGCAGCCATCTACGCGCGCGGCGCGACGGCCCACTTGCTGCACAGCACCATCGCGCGGAACAGCGGCAGCGCCGGCATCTTCATCACCGACGCAACGCCCGGCGCCCACAGCGCGTTGGTAATGACCAACACGATCATTGCCGATCATAGCGCGGGCATTGAGCTTGCAGAGAACAACACCCTGACGGCGAACACCCTGCTCTGGCACAACACGACTGTCACCGTCACCCCGGCATCGCGGCCCTTCGTCACCCTGCTCAATGACTGGACCGCCGACCCACGCTTCGAGGCCGACGGCTATCATCTGCGCATCGGTTCGGCGGCGCTCGATGCGGGCATCCCGGCGGCGGTAGTCCGCGACGTGGACGGCGACCCGCGCCCCTACGGCAGCGGCTTCGACGTGGGTGCGGATGAAGCGCCCTACGTGCAAGCGCCGCCGGAGACCGGCGCCACGCTTGTCTATACAGATACTGACGGCAGCGAGACGACGGTCGTCATCCCGCCGGCCGCTGTCAGTGAGACGATGACGATCGTGTTGACGCAGCTAGACCCGGAGACGCTGGAGTCGCCGCCGAAGTTCGTTGCCGGCGGAATCGCCCTGGAATTGGATGCCTATCTGGGGGAAGAGCAGGTAGAAGACTTCACCTTCAGCGCACCGATCACGCTGACGCTCGAATACACCGACGAAGATATCGTTGGCATGGATGAGTCCGCGCTCCTACTCTATCGCTACGTGTGCCCCAATTCCGGGTCATTTTTGCTGTGCTTCTGGGAAGTCATCGGCGCCCGTCCTGGCGAAGGACAAACGCTGGATATGGACAACAATGTCCTGACGGCTTGGCTGATCGGATTCAGCAAGTTCCGCACGCTAGGCATGCCGCTGCAACCAGTTTTCGAAGTCAGCAAGACCTACACCAGCAACCGGGTGGCCGGGATGCCGGTAACGTACACGCTCACCGTCACCAATACAGGCAGCGCGGATGCCACCACCGTCGTCCTGGAGGACGTCATATCGACGAACCTCATCTGGACCAGTGGGGGCACGCTGGCGCTCAATCGCGTGCGCTGGACCTTCGAAGAACTCGTTGCGGGTGATGGAACCGGCGTGGGGCAGTTTACCGCAGCCCTGCCCTGTGTGGCCGGAGCGGAGATTGTGAATGACGACTACCGGGTGGTCAGCAGCGCGCAAGGCGTGACGAGCACCGTTGGACCGCCGGTCACCTTCACCGTCATCTCCCCAACCATAGCGGTAGAGATCAACTACACGCCGTCCGCACCGGTTGCCGGAGACATCATCACTTTCACAGCGACGGCGACGACGAACGGGACGCCCCTGAGCTACACCTGGAGCTTTGGCGGGACGGGGCAGAGCGTCACTCGCACCTACTCTACAGCGGGGATGTACACCGTGTCAGTCACGGCGACGGATGCGTGCGGTTACACGCAGAGCGCCGCAGCGACGGTCACGGTGCTGTCCACGGGGCATAAGGTGTATCTGCCGTTGGTGTTGCGGAACTAGTCAACCGCGCTTGGAGCGGGGTGTCGGGTCCGCGATGCTTGTGTGCTACGTTAGGATCTAACGATCCCTGGCAAGCATCGAAAGGGAAGCTATTTACGCCACGCGGAACCGGCCTGAAAACAAGCTGGCGGACTGCAAAACGGCAGTCTGCCAGCTTGTTCTACAGCGCAGGTAATTCACTCAACGCAACACGTACCCGCTCCTGTTCTTGTGATAGTTCCAGTCGCTCGAAAAGCGTGAGGGCTTCGGCGAGCGCCGCGCGGGCTTCACCTGTGCGTCCGGCAGCTTTGAGGACGAGCGCAAAATCATAAATCGCCGTCCCCAGATCGAAGTCCTGATTGAGTTCGCGTAAGATAGCTATGCTTTGTTCGAAATGGATGATTGCCGACGTCAAGTCGTTAATTCTGAGGAAAATATTACCCATAACGCGATAGATACTACCCTCTGCTTTACGATCCCCTGTAGCCTTTATGTGGAGAATCGCTTCGCGGCAAGATTGGAGAGCGCGTTCGAATTCACCTATTTCCAAATAACATTCTGCTAACTGACGATGGCATTCGATTTCGGTCTCACTCGCGCCGATTTCCTGTGCAACAATCAAACTCTTTTCCAAATGTGTGATGGCGTGGACAAAATCACCCTGCGCGCGATAGGCTTCTCCAAGATTGACGTGACAATCGGCAATCCCAGGTTTGTCGCCCAATCGCTCGGTCATCCGTAAGCTATGTTCATAGTAATCGATTGCCTGTCCATAGTCGCCCCGAGCATACTGGACGATACCCAAATTCATATAGGCGGCGGCTTCCCCCCATATATCGCCAAATCGCTGCAATGTCTTCAAGGCGCGGTTGAAGTAATCGGCTGAGCGGCTCAGATCTGTCTGATAGTGGAGGATAGCCAGGTTGTTGAAAATTCTGGCTGCTTCGTATGCATTGCCGATGCGTTCAAAGATGCTCAAGGATTGTTCCAGATGCGCGATAGCCTTGTCCGGTTGACGGCCGCGATAGCTTAGCCCTAACACATTGTGAGCTTGAGCAATTTCTCGATAATGCGTTGTGTGTTCCAAAATGACGAGGCTGGCCTCGCTATCAACCAGCGCGGCCTCGCTTTGCCCTTGCTGTTCATAAATACGCGACCGGGCAATCAATAATCGAGCCATCTCGACCGCTTTCTCGCCTTCAGAGGCGACTAAACTCAGCCCTTGCTCACAAGCAGCCAGCGCCTTTTCATATTCTCCCAGATTTTGGTAGACAATGGCCATCCGGCGATGCAAGTCAGCCTGTTGTTTCGAATCGCGGCAGCACGTCAGCGCGCGTTCATAACACGCCAGCGCTTCCTCCGATTCGCCCACGTGAAATAGAACGTCGCCCAAGCCTTCGGCGATGACAACCGCTGCTTCGGTCTGCTGTAGCTGCGCGGCGAGTTCATCAGCTTTGCGGTAAAACGCAATCGCCTCCGGGTTGGCGTAGGCCAGCCGGGCCTTGTCACCCGATTTGATCAGGTACTCCAAAGCCTTCTCGCGGTCATCGGAGAGACCGTAGTGATGCGCCAGCAATTCGTAGACCTCTTCCAGCTTTTTCCCAGCGTAGATTTCCTCCAAATACCGCCCGATGAGGCTATGATAGGTGCGGCGGTCGCGCAGGAGCAGGCTTTCGTAGGCCACGTCGCGTACCATCACATGCTTGAAGATGTATTCCAACTCCGGCAACCGGGCGCGCTCGCGGATCAACTCGGTGCGCTGCAAGGTCGCCAAATTGACATCCAGGTGCGCCATCAGCGCCGCCGCCGAAGAAAGCCAGGCCAACAAATCGTGGGTGAAGGTACGGCCGATGATGGCGGCCAATTGCAGCGTGCGCCGCGCCTCCTCCAACAGTTGATCGATGCGGGCCATAATGAGACCTTGCAAGGAATCGGGGACAACGCGCAGATCGATCTCCCGATCCAGCCGCCAACCGCCATTTTGCGGGACGACGATCCCCTGATCGATAAGCGAGCGGATGATCTCCTCGATGTAAAACGGGTTCCCTTCGGCGCGGGAAACCAGATGCGCCAGGGCAGGGGGCAATTGATCCAATGCGAGCAGGTTGCAGACCAGTTCCTGATCCTCTCCGGCCTGTAGGTCCAACGGTTTGAGCTGGATTTCGACGTGGCGATGCGGATAATCGCGCGCCGCCAGTTGCCCCAGATCGAAACAGCCGTGGTCGCGGACGGGCCGGTAGAGCATCGCAATCAGCAAAGGGACGCGGTCGGTGAGCGCGAGGCAACGTTCCAGCAGCAACAAGGATGCCGAATCCGCCCAGTGCAGGTCGTCGAAGACGATCACCACCGGCTGCTCCATCGCAATCCGCTCGATCAGCGCCGTGATCGCCCGCAGCATCTGCCGTTGCAAAGCTTCGCCCGAAAGATACGTCACACGCTCGGCTTCGGGTTCGCTCAGCGGCAGGTTGAGGAAGTGCGCCAGATAGGGTTGCACGTCGGCGGCGCCCTCGTCCGCGAAGAGATACTCGGTGTAGCGGCGCAACTTATCACGGATGTCGTACTCGTTGTCGGTATCGACGATGCGCAGGAAAGCGTGAATGACGTCGGTGAAGGCCGAGTAGCTGACGTGTTGCGTGTAGGACAGACAGCGTCCCTCCACCCAGGTAAGGGCGATTTCATCCACCACATTCGCGCGCATTTCAGCGATCATGCGGCTCTTGCCCAGTCCGGCCTCGCCGATCAGCGAGAGGATGCCGCCGCGCCCGGTAAACAAATCGGCGACCAAACGGCGCAGCGCGGCCTGTTCTGCGGCGCGGCCTACCAGTGTGGAGCGCAATCCACGGATGCCGCGCACCGGCTCCGGTTGCGCCCGCCGCCCCACAATCGTGAAGGTGGGCACCGGCTTGCTCTTGCCCTTCAACCGCACCTCGCCCCGGTCGGCTACCTCGAAGAAAGCGCGCACTTTGCGCTGCACGTATCCGGCGAGCAGGACTTCGCCAGCCTGCGCCGCGCTCATCAGCCGCGCCGCCAGGTTGACCTCATCGCCCATCACGGTGTACTCGCGGCGCATGGCTCCGCCGACGTGCCCGGCAAAGACCATACCGGTGCTCACGCCGATCCGCTGTTGCGCCCAGGTGCAATGTTCTTCCAAGGCGCGTTGCATATCAAGGGCCGCGCGGACGGCGCGCTCGGCATCATCTTCGTGCGCCACCGGCGCGCCGAAGAGCGCCATCAACTTGTCGCCGCGATCATACAGGTCGATCTTGTTCACGACGCCGCCGTAACGCTCGACGATCTCGTCCATCACCACGAAGTAGTCGTTCAGCGCCCGCGCAATGTCGGCCTCACGACCCGGTCCCAGGCGCTCGACGAGGTCACTCGCGCCGACGAAGTTGGCGAAGAGGATCGCCACCAGGCGATGTTCGCCGCTATCAT
>JAKJAB010000285.1 GCA_022707725.1 Chloroflexota bacterium
TCCGTTAAATTCCGTTGAATCCGTTGAGGAAATCCTTTTCATCCTCGTTGGTGTGGAATCCCACATGGGAACTCCTCTGAAAATAAACCACCAAGACACGAAGACACAAAGGAAAACTTAGAAAACTTCGTGACTTTGTGTCTTTGTGTGAAGAATTTTCACCCTCGCCGCAGCGCGTTCTGAGTCAGTCTGCCGCAAAAGCCTGAAGGGCGGCGATTTGAGATGGCGTCGGGCGGATGAACGGGCGCACCCGCCGGATGGCATCCCACGCCTGCGCAGCGCTCATACCGGTGCGCACCAGGTACGCCGCGGCCATCATCGGCGCGCGTCCCACACCTGCCGCGCAGTGGATGTAGACCCCGCGCCCCTCGGCGGCGTGCTGGCGGATGAAGTCCACGCCCCGCTCCAGGTCTGCGGGCGTCGGGGGGGTGTCGTCGGTGGTGGAGAGCCACAGGTAATGATCCAGGCTCAGCCCGCGCCGCGCGTCGTCGGATTCTTCGCGCATGTTGACGACGGCGGTGATGCCCAGGGCGCGCATCTGCGCCAACCCGCGCCGTCTGTGTTGCCCGCCGACGTAGAGATTGGGTTGCACGCGGCTGATGTGCGGCGGTGAAAAGCCCCGGGTGCGGCGCACAATCTTATCTTGCGCCCAAAGGGAGGTGGTGCGCAGCCCGTGTTCGAGCAAACGCCGGTAAATGATGTAAACCAGAGCGCACGGCGGAAAGGTTTTGAGGCGGGTTTGTCGTTCGAAAATCGCTTGTTCCATAGGGATCGTTATATAACGAGGTCGTCTACATCGTCCATAATTGCCGGCAGGGTGAAGAAGAACGTGCTTCCCTCTCCGGCTACGCTTTCAACCCCCACTTCCCCGTTCAGCCTGGTGATGATTCGCTGCACGATAGAGAGTCCCAAGCCGTGGCCTTCGACCGGAGTTTGTCCCAGGCGGGTGAACGCAGTGAACAGGCGGGACTGTTCTTCCGGGGTCAATCCATTGCCGTTATCGCGCACCCAGAAGCGCACCATGTCCGGCGACTGCGCTGTTGCGCCCAGCGTGATGTGCGGCGGGGTTCCCCCATATTTGATCGCATTGCTCAGGTAGTTGGTCCAGACTTCTTCAACCCACGGGCCGTAGCCGTAAGCGACGGGCCAGCTCTCAGGCAGGCTGATTTGGGCGGCGTGTTCCTCGAACATATCGACAAGGCGCTCTCTGGCGGACTCGACGACGATCTCCATATTCAGCGGCCTGATTGGCACTTCGCTCATCTGCCGCACGCTGGCAAGCAGCAATAGCTCGTTGATGATGTTCGCCATGCGCCGCCCGTTCTGCGCGATGATAGCCAGCATGTCGCCCAGTTTCTCGTCCGCCATCTGCCCGTGACGTTTCTGCAACAAATCGCTGAACCCCACCACCGCGGTCAACGGGGTCTTGAGGTCGTGGGCGACGGTGTGCGCGAAGGCGTCCAACTCTGCGTTGCGGGCTTCTAGCTCCGCGGTCTGTAGGAGCAGCGCTTCTTCGGCCAGTTTGCGTTCGGTAATCTCCTGTTGCGCCAATTCGTATAGACGCGCCTGACGAATGGCAACGGCCAGCAAGGCCGCGATTTCTATGGCGATGGCTACGTGCTCCTCGCTAAATGCGTCCGGTTCGCAAGCCTCGAGGTGCAGCGCGCCTACCAGCTCATCATCTATGAGCAACGGCATAACGATGTAACTACGGATGCCTTCGGCCAGCATGTGCGCCTGTAGCGGCGATTGCGCGGGCGCTTTGGCGAGATTGGGGACGCCTTGCACGCGCCCGGCGTGCAAGATGGCGCTTTTGTAAAGTTCCTCGTAGAGTTTTTCGTCAATCGTTGGCGATAGCGTGCCCGCCGTTTCTGCCGCCAGTATTTTGATGGACTGCTCGCCGGTCAGCGCGGTCACCATAGCGCGTTGGCTGGGGATGAGCTGTCGTATGCGACCGATAGAGGCTACCGCAATCGTCTCCGGCGAGCGCGCGGCCAGAATCGATTGGTCGATTTCGTGCAAGATGCGCAACCGCTCGGCGTAATGGCGCAGGTTTTCTTCGGCGTGGATACGGTCGGCAATTTCCCGCTGTAGCGAGAGGTTGTTTTGTTCGAGGTTCTGTTGCAGACGCCGCAAGGTCAGGTGCGTCTCGATGCGCGCCAGGACTTCCTTCACCTGGAAGGGCTTGGTGATGTAATCCACGCCGCCTACCGTGAAGGCTTGAACTTTGTCCAGTTCCTGGTTCAAGGCGCTGAGAAAGATGACGGGAATGTTGCGTGTGCTTTCGTCGGCTTTCAGTTGGCTGCACACCTCGTAGCCCGAAAGTCCCGGCATCATAATGTCGAGCAACACCAAATCCATAGGAAGCGTATGTGCAAGCTGTATGGCTTGTTCACCATCGGCTGCCGTATGGGTCAAGTATCCCGCTCGGCTCAACACATCCGACAGGAATCGCAGGTTGAAAGGCGTATCGTCAACGATTAAAATGTTTGCGCCACGCGCGCCATTCTCTTTCATTGCTTCCTTCTGCACGACGAGAACTGTTCCCAAACTATCACCAACACTATATCACATTTTTTGTAACTAACCATATACAGGCCAGGTACATCAGCCGTACAGCGCCGCGGTTGTGTCGACGACGTCAATGCCCTTGCCGGCGATCTCGCCATACAGATCTCGATAATCGCGGGTGCGCACCACAATCGGCATGGGTACAGCGTGACCGAGGATGAGCGCCTGCTGTTTGGTTTCCAGACGCGCCAGCACTTCACGCAGCGCCGCCGTCCCCGCCAGGCCTGAAAAGACGGCGCGGATGTCGTTCTCTTCATCCAGCAGCGCCGTCACCCGCGTGCCGATCTGGCTCATCACTTCCGGGTCGATGCCGCTGGGTCGCTGATCCACCACCAACAGGGTAACGTTGTACTTGCGCATTTCCCGCGCAATCGTGCCGAAGATGGTATGGCGGGCGATCGCCGGATCGAGGAACTTGTGCGCCTCTTCGACGGTGATGATCAACGGGCGCGGCTCGCTGCCCTTACCGCCCAGCGCCGATTCCTTGCGATCCACATACGCTCTGTGAATCCGCCGGGTGATGTAATTCGCCACCAGGATGTAGGCTTCCAGGGCATTGCCGTACCGGCCAAACTCTAAAATCACGCTGACATTGCTCTCGATGTAGTTCAAAATGCGACCGATTGGGTCGTCGGGGGCTTCGTTCACCAGAAAATCGAAACGGCGCAATTGTTCGAGCTTGCGCTTGATCGCGCCAAGCGTGCCCTCGTGCAGTTGGTTGTTTTCCAGAATGGCGATCAGGTCCTCATCCGGTTCTTCCGCCAGCAGGCGACGCACCCACGCCGTTCCCAGCCGGCGCCGCAGCATATACAGCGCGTTCGTCTGCACGTCGGTGAAGCCGAACAGCGGGGCCAGCATCTCCAGGTCTTCCGGCTCCAGTTGGTCGTAGCCGATGGAGACTTTGAAGTCCACCTTGCTGCCACGCCGTTGTGACGAATCAGGATCGAGGGTGAACACGCTCACCCGCCCGTCGTAAAAGAGCTGCCGCAGCCCTTTGACGTCCTGTTTGGCCTCGTCCTGGCTCTTCCAGCCGTACTCGTTGTGCATGTCGAAGATCAGGTTGACGGCGGCGCGTTCTTGGATGATGCCCGCCAGCACCATGCGCGTGAGGAAGGTCTTGCCGGTGCCGCTTTTACCGAAGATGCCGCTGGAGCGTTCGACGAAGCGCGGCAAATCCAGCGCGATGCGCGTGCCCTCCATCTCCAACGGCTCGCCGATGTAGAAGCGGCCGGGTTCGTCAGGGTCGCCGAAGATTTGCGCGACCTCTTCCGGCGTGGCTTCGTACACGCGTGTGAAGTGCGCGGGGATGGTCTTGGCGGGCCGCACGTCGCCATCTTCGACGACCAGCATCGGCGTGATATGCATCTGCCCGTAGGTCAGCGTGCCGCGATAGACCTGCGCCAGGAACCCATCCGGGTCCTCCGGCGGCGACTGTTCAACCTCTGGGTGACGACTGGCCAGCGTCACGTCGGTGATCATCCCGAAAAAGCGGCGCTCTGTTTGCCCGCGTACGACGACGTAGCGCCCCACCGCCAGCCCTTCGATGAGCCGGTTGGGCGACAGTTTGGCCTCCAACCCCTTGCTGAGGCTGCCGCTGACGACCGCGCCCAACACGGTCGGCTCTACCGGTTTAGGCCGCGGAAACCAGGCGTCCAATTCACTCTCGCTCATAATTCCTCCTGTATAGCCCCGGCCTCCTCAATTGCGCGCCAACGCTCAGTTGCCTGACGCTCGAAGGGTTACTCTGTGGCGAGTTTTTGGAGCATCTCGGCGAACCCGTCGAGCGACAGGTTGCCCTTCACGCGGATGCGAGGCCAGGTGAAACGGTTGTCCAGCCGTAATTCGGTTCCCCAAGCGGTGGTCACAGCGCCCCAATACCAGGCGGATTCTACGACGGCGACAGTGGCGTTGTCGTAGCGTCCGGATGGGTAACAGAAGAAACGCACGGGACGCCCGGTGTGCGCCTCGACCGCTTCGCGCGCGCCCAAAATTTGGTAGACAAGAAACTCGTAGGGTCGCCCGGTGAGGTCATAATGGTCGCGTCCGTGCGCTTGCATCGACATGCCGGCATCGGCCATCGCCCGCACGTCGTCCCAGGTGAGGTATTGGGGCGATTCATAGTGGGCGGGGGTCACCAGCAGGAAAAACTCTCCCACAAAGCCGTATTTTAGCAGCAGCGGCAACGCATCGGTGTAGGCGTCCTTGTAGCCATCGTCGAAGGTCAACACAATGGGTTTTTCCGGCAGGGGTTTGCCGGTCGTCAGCGTCTCGTAGATGTCGGCCAGCAAAACAGTCTGATAGCCTTCCGTTTGCAAGTATTGCAGTTGTTCCTCGAAGCGCGCCGGGACCACCGTCAGGTCGCGGCGATACACATCTGCGTCGGGTGGGAGTTCGGAGATGTAG
>JAKJAB010000286.1 GCA_022707725.1 Chloroflexota bacterium
CCTGGCAAAGTGCGTGTTGTCGACAACACAGTGACCAAGTGTGATACGGGTTGACGGCATGCCCAGATCAACTAAGTAAGCCGCATGAGCATATCCAGCGGCAAAGCCAGCATCAAACAAACGGACACGGTATCGTTTGACAAGCTCTCGCCACCATCGCCGCTGGCTATCGCGCCGGCAGCTTTCGCTCATCAGAATGGCGATCTTGCGATTGCGGCGACACCACCGGGCCGCAGCCAGGGATTCGGCGTAGTGCCACCCAGGGCAGACGACGACGTCGGGGTTTTCGGCGTCAAGCGCCTCGACAACCGCTCTGCCGATGGCTGCGCGCGATAGCTCAGTATACGCCCGTCCGGACAGCAGCGGGATGCGGCGCACTTCAGATTCCTCCTTGACTTTTTCCCACGCATAAAAACGATCGTCCGGAACAACTTCGATACCCAAAACCTGCCAGCCCTCAGGCGAGAGGATCGCCTGGGCGCCGTTCAGCCGCGCGACGTGGTAGGGGCCAAAGCGGGCGTAGATAATGGCGATAGTTCTACTACGGTTCACTCTATGCGCTTCCATTTTTGACTGTACGGTCTATATGATCGATATGTGATCTCATACTGGCTTGCCGCAAGTTCTTTAGGTGCAAAAAGCCACATAGCCAGGACTGGCATCACCAAAACCCCCAAAGCTATTAGCGCCCAAATGCCGCTGCTTTGCCAGACCATCCACAACAAGCTCATCCAGGCTGCGCCTGTTGCGCGCACAAGCAACGGCGCTTCCGGCAGCATCATTCCATCCAGCTTCCGGCTGAGAACGCCTACACCGGCTGCCATCAAAACCACGCCTACGAGCCAGCCATCTTGATAGAAACTGCCGAACAGTGTGGATTTAGCGCCATGCAACAGCCATTTCACCTGGGCATTGGGTAAAGGGCGCTGGCGCGCAGCCAACCAGTCCACAAGAAAGTATTTCTGCGGCAGGATCCGTCCTGGAATCCACCCGGTGAGGGCATAATTGATCAGGGGAAGCCCATACGAGTAACCGGTATACTGTTCGGTAACCCAACTTTCGAGATACCACGTGCTCAACGCGGCGGCGTCACCACTACCAAGAATACCGACCAGAGACTTGCCGAGATTTTGAACTGTCTCGCCGGAGAGGTTCAGTAATTCGCTGGCGCTGGTTTCAAGCGTCCACATTTTGTGACCCCGCATCATAAGAGCTGTTGTGAAGACGAGTATGAGCGGCACAAAAAACCAGCGCGGCCACGCGGCTTTGCGCTGAATCACCTCGACCATCGAAACGGCAATGAGCATCGACACCAGGCCAGCGCGCGCCCAACCGTTCGGCAGCGCGAAGAGCATCCACAGCCCGCAAGCGATCCATCCACAGACCCGCGCCCCGCGCGACTTGGATGATACCAATAGTAAGATTGGAATCGTCAAGAAGCAGTACGCCGAGGATTCGTAGCCTGTGACCTGCCCGACGTGCCGTCCTCTTTCGAAGGCCAATTCGCGTCCTGTGTCCACAACAAAGGCGCGATAAGACAAGAGTGAATACACGCCAAAAGCGCCGAACAATACCGCGAATGCCACCATCGGGAACGTAAACGTGTCGTCCCGTAAACGCCATGTAATCTTGCCAGGTTTGGTGCGGAGATACGCCCAAAAGAAAGCTATCATTCCCGACAACGCCACACCCAAAATCCACAACCCGCGCTCGGCGCCGCCGGCAATGGCGAGACAAATCCGATAGCGGTTGAGCGTGCCTGTGTACAAGGCCGCCAATGGGTTCAAGGCATAGTACAGCGCAAACGAAGCCCACGCCCAAAAGCCGGCGCTGGTCCAGCGAAACAGGCCTCGGCGCAGCAAGATGATCGCTATCAATCCTAAAAACGACGCAACGGCTGCTACATGAACTATGAGTAAGGTTTCAACCGACCATGTCATATTGAACCCCAATTTCCCTAATGTGTAAGGCTGGAAAATCAAACAAAAGTTCAATAGCAACCAACAGCATATTGTTCATTAAACTCCCATATTGGTCAGGACATCGTCGTCAAGATTTGCTTCGACCCAATCGCCGAAGCGTTGCCGGTAGGCTTCCCACGTATAACGGCTTGCCGCCATCCGGCAGCGGTCCCGCACCTCAGCCAACGCGTCTGGATAGCTCAGTATCGATTCCAGGGTTTCGGCTAGGTCATCGATGGATCCGGCCCGGGCGACAAAGCCGACTGAGGGGGCACTTGCAAGTATATCTGGAACAACTGTGTTTTCGGTCCCGAGTACTGGCGTTCCACATGAAAGTGATTGGAGGTAAACCAGGCCAAATCCCTCTATCAGAGATGGCATACAGAACAGGCTGCTAGTCTGAAAAAGATGCACAGCCGTTGCATCGTCTACCCTTCCCAGTACGGTAGCTCCAGAGTTGTTGAGAGCATCGCGCAAGAGTCTGTCATCAGGAACCGACCCGGCGATGATAAGTTCCACGGATCGCGTGTTCAGTTGTTTCCATGCTTCCAAGAGAATGCCGATGCCTTTTCTACCGCTTACATTTCCTAAGAAAAGGATCCTAAGCCGGCCTGTTGGGGGGCCGCTGCCAAAAGCAAAGCGCTTCAGATCAGCGCCGAGTGGAATGACAGACACCCTTTCGGCAGGTATGCCAAACTCGATCAGTGTGCGGCGCGAAAAGCTGCTGTTGGCAAAAATCTTGTCAGCCATTTTTGGTCCTCGTTCCAATGCAGCAGCAAGCTCAAGATCCAGGCCCATCTCGCCATCCTGTAGCAGGAGGTGGCCTAGAGGAGAATCCGTTTTCAATATGTCTTCATAGATCGCTCGAATCGCGGGGGCATACGGGTGAACTTGGTACATCAACCGCCGGATGCTGCGGTCCAATCCATCAAACGTCCAGGCTGCATAATAGCTATAGGCGAATACGGCGCTGGCGCGATGACGATGTGCCAGTCTTTGCGTGGCACGACTAAGGCTTTCCCCTTGGACGCGATAGATGCGTTGCGCCTGTTTGCCTTGAAATCGGTGCGTTTTGACCAGAAACGTATACCAGAGCGACTTGGGATCAACTTTTGCAAGGGTGGAGGGAATCTTGGGACAGCGTGCCTTTGTAAACTGCTCGCGCACCGAGTGTGGCGAAAGATTGATGAGACGTTGACTCAATGCGCCATCCGGCAGCCAAAAGTCCGTACAAAAGCCGCTGAGAAGGTTGCGTTCATGGAGGGCAATAAGGGAGTTGCAGGCATCCCAGCGCCCCAAATATTGCGCAACGATGTTAGGTTTTATTGTCATCGGTTGATTAACCAGTATGAAAGCCGTGGATATCGCCCGACCATATTGCGCACCCACGCGCGAAACTTAGGAGGGAGTTTTTGATAGGGCGACTGCCGGGACGGGCTGATTGATTTGGGGGAATACCCGTATTTGCGCTCCGGTGAATAGCGCCCGGCATTGATCTGCACTTCTCCAAGAAACTCAACCAGCCGCGCGGCTTGTCGTTGGTTGTCAAAGTTCTCTCTTGCCCGGGTCATAGCGCCTTGAGAGAGATTGAGCAGTTGTTCGCGGTCGTGGTGGAGTGTTTTGATGACGGCCGCCCAGGCATCGAAATCACCCAGCGGGAGCAAAAAACCACTCTTGCCATGTTCAATGATCTCTTGATTTCCGGAAGGGATGTTGTAAGCCAACGGCACGCATCCCATTGACATGGCCTCGATCGTGACCATGCCGAACGGTTCCTTACGACTCGTCATAAGAAAAATATCGCTTCCAGATGCAAATTCATAACACTTCTTATGCGGCACTCTACCCGCCCAAGTCACCAAGTGATCAAGTTTCGCTCGTCGAAAACGAGCCTCGAGCGCATCACTACGCCCTCCAACGATGAGCAACCTTGCCGGCACTTGAGCTCTGATAACACGCTGTAGAATAGGTGCAAGGTCAAAGACTCCTTTTATCACGGGATCCAAGCTTCCCATAAAGAGCAACTGGAGTGGATTTCCCGTCTTTTTACGCACAGGTGCAGGCGGGAATGAAGCTCCATTATGCAAGACACCAAGGACTCCCTGAAAATCGACACCCTTGAGCTTTGTTTCAATCTGCGTTTCGATGAAATATGCTACGCACGTTACACCGTCGATAAAGCGACTATTCCGGACAGCTACGTCTTGATAACGACTAGCCGAATCGTGAATCTGGACTACGTGCATGACCATTGGCGGGAAATAGGGGAAACTAGCCTCGATTCTGGAAACATCGTTTGTGATGACGATGTCCTGAGGGTTTTCCCTGAGCCAGTGCAAAAACCCGCGCGATGCATCTTCTTCCAGACCAAGTGCGACGAGTTTCACACCAGTTGCCTGATCCACATACGTCGTGCTTTCTTCGTGAAGCGACACTACAGTTACCTGACAGTCAGCCAGTCTGGCTACTCCCTCTGCAGCATAAAGACTTACTGTGCCAACACCTCCGGAATGATGCAACGTAGGGATCACCCAGGCAATGCGAAGACCTGATAACATTTCACGATTTTCCATACAAACCTTCGGCCTCTACATCTTTCGTTAATAATCCAACCACATAACGCATGCTCAAGCAGGGAGAAGCAGTATATTGTCAAGTACCATCGCCTCAAGATCACCTTTTTCCAATCGTCGCCCTGCATAGCCATTGTCCAGCAGTTGGTAAGGAATATAGCCTGAGGCTGCAATTTCGTGAGTCAAGCTATCCACCGTCAAGCCGACGGACCGCAGGTTCACCGGACAAACTTCGATTAGAATCGATGCAACCCTGCGTTCCACAAGGAGTTGCTGTGCCCCTTGCAAGACATAAGGCTCCATACCCTCAACATCGATCTTGAGAAAGTCAATATGTTCGACCCCCTTCAACTCACAGTATTCATCCAGCGAGATAACGGCAACTGACTGCCGCGAGGATAGGCTCGCGCGG
>JAKJAB010000287.1 GCA_022707725.1 Chloroflexota bacterium
GCTTCTTCATGAAATCAGTTTTACCATTACCTTGAAGAACTCCACCTTTTGAAGTAACAGGTTTCTCTTCTTCTACTAAGTAACCTTTAACATAGATACGGCCATCGTAGCCTGCAACTTGTGTTTTGCGCCCCAAGTCTCGGATGAAGCTCAGAAGGCGTTGGCTGCCGGGAACCGCGCGTTCGCCCTGGACCTGTACCGGGAACTGCGCGAGCAGGATGGCAACCTCTTCTACTCGCCCTACAGCATTTCCACCGCGCTGGCGATGGCGTATGCCGGCGCTGCCGGTGAGACGCAACGCCAGATGGCCGAGGCGTTGCGCTTTGCCCTACCGCCCGACGAGCTGCACGCCGCCTTCAACGCACTCGACCTGACCCTGACGTCGCCGGAGGCCGCCGCAGCCTTTCGCTTGAACATCGCCAACGCGCTGTGGGCGCAGGAGGGCTACGAGTTCCTGTCGAGTTACCTCGACACGCTGGCAGTCCACTACGGCGCGGGGATGCGGCTGGCCGATTTCACGCAAGACGCACTCCGCGAGGAAGCCCGCCAGGCGATCAATACCTGGGTCAGCGAGCAGACCGAGCGCAAGATCGAGGAACTGCTGCAACAGGGCGACCTCACAGCGGATGCGCGGCTGGTGCTGCTCAACGCGATCTACTTCAAGGCCGACTGGAACGTTCCCTTCCACGGCGATATGCGGGGTGATTTCACGCGGCTCGATGGATCGCGGATCACCGCGCCGATGATGTCTCGCCGGACGGACACACCTTATCTTGCCGGCGCAGGCTTCGAGGCATTCGCGCTGGACTATAAAGGTGACCGCGTGCGGATGTTGGTGCTCGTACCGGATGCCGGGTCATTTGCGGACTTTGAGGGAACGCTCGACGCGGCGCAGGTGGCGGAGATCATGGCGGGATTGGAATCCACCGACTTGCAGGTGACGATGCCCAAATTTGAATTCAGGGCGCGCTTTGCCCTCCAGGGCGCGCTGAACAGTCTAGGGATGGAAGACGCCTTCCAGGCCGGCGCAGCCGACTTCTCTGGGATGGATGGCGCGCGCAATCTCTTCATCCAGTCAGTCATCCACGAGGCTTTCGTTGCTGTGGACGAAGAAGGCACCGAGGCGGCAGCGGCTACGGGCATCGTCATGGGCATCGTGTCGATGCCAATGAACACAATTACCGTAGACCGCCCCTTCATCTTCCTGATCCACGACGTGGAAACGGACACACTGCTCTTTATAGGTCGGATGCTCGATCCCACCGCATAAGCGCGATTGTAACTTTACCGTCCTGTAGTATGATGAGCCTGGCGCGCGACACGCGCCAGGTTTTGCTTTTTTCGAAAAGATCACAATGATAAGTACACTATCTATGACAACCGAAAACGTTCACCTATCCCCTGGTATCCTTTTTGCCAGCGCCAACGCCTCGGCGCACTTTGCCCTGCATTGCCTGGAACCAACGCCGGACGGTTACCTGCGCGCTATGTCCAGTTTCGTCGATCCAGATGGGGAACCGATGCTGTGGCACGATTTCGGCCCGCTGGAAGGCCCTGGCTGGGCTGCGAACGCGGTCGGTGGGGCGCACCTGCTCTACCGCTGGGGCGGCTATCTCAGCGACGCCAACATCCAGGAGCAGGCCCTGCGTCTCGTCGATCACGTGCTCAACGACGGGTTTATCCAACCTGATGGACTGGTTCTGCCCTATTGGCACACCGTCGAGCGGCGCTTTTGCCTCAACTACACCCACAACGACGACTGGCTTTGCCCCGGATCGCTGGCGAAGATCGGTGTGCAGATGCTCGAACTGGCGCGCGATATGCCCGCGCGCAGCGCCGTGCTCACGCAGACCGCACGCCGTCTCGCGGATTGGCTGGCCGAACGCACCCCCTTGCTCGACTCCGGCTGGACGCCGCGCCGCATCACCGTCGCGGGGGAAGCCTACTCACTCTCCCCGCACGGCTTGCCCGATTCCATCTTCGAGCACAGCGCCGACGGGCTGTTCTTACTCCAGTTGTGGGCGATGACGGGAAAACTCGACCTTGCCCGCACGCTCGGCGATGCGTTTGTCAGCGCCGGCGGACTGTGGGGCAGCATCAACCACGATACCTTCGACGATCACGAAAACGTCGCCTACGCCTGCGCCTTCCGCATCCTGCGCCAGGTCGCCGATTTGCTTGATCGTCCCGAATGGCGCGCCTTCGCCTACGAAGTCGCCTTGCCTGCGATGCAGCGCTATCGAATGGACGACAACCGCAACGGCGTCTTCACGCAGGGCTTGTTCTGGATGGAGGAAAGCTGGGACACGGCCTACCTGTGGGAAAACGCGGAGGTCGCGCAAGCGCATCTGGAGGCGTGGCTGGAGCGCGGCGACGAAGCGCACCGCGACGTCGCCTGGGGGGTGCTCTCGGCCACCGCCCGCCATCACTACGGCGCGCGCGGCTTCCTCACTGAAGGCGTGGACTGGAACAACCATGTCGGCCAGCAGCACCACATCCGCCAAGCGGAATTTGGCGCAATCCAGTACACCGAACCGCTGCTCAACAACCTGCACCACGTCGAAGCGACGCTGACCTATTTGAACGCCATCGGTTACGCACCGCCGCCCGACCTGGATTTCAAGGCCAGCATCGAAGCCATTTGCACGTTACCCGGAATACACCGCTAATTTTGCCTATGCGTGGAAATTGGTGTAGATTCGTGGTAACTATTCAGCCTTGAGGTGGGACGCACTTAGCTGAACCAAAAACGGCAATTTTTTGCGCTTCCTACTGTCATTGCAGGCGTAAAAGTGCGTCCCACCTGAATAGTTACATTCAGGTTATAATGGAAGTCAGAGGAATAGACAATGCAAACACAAGAAATATACTATGAAAAAGTCTACACAGTTACCGAAGTCGCTTCCATTTTTCGAGTGACACGGCGCACTATCCGGCAGTTGATCCACAGTGGTACGCTGCCAGCGATGCGTTTGGGGCGCGCTTACCGTATTCCTCAATCGGCTATCGATCGCTATTTTAACCTTCCGGCGCACACATATTTAACACCAGAGGATTTAGGATTTGGCATGCTTGCGCGAGATGCTATGGATATAGATAGTGTCGATTACGTCAATCGTATCCGAGAAGCCGAAGATGGATCTCTGCAAGAAATGATCGAAGCGCTGTCACAATGGCAACAGTAAGTTACCTGGTAGACACAGATATCCTGATAGACTGGTTGAAGGGACTTCCGTGGGCTAAACGTCTGATTTGGTCAGGAGAGAATCGTCTGTATTGCTCAAGCGTTACACGCAAAGAACTCCTTAACAAACAAGGGCTATCGGACGGTGAACGCAAACGTATTATGCGTCTGTTGCGTCATATTCGAGTCCTGGAAGTGGATGCTGCGATTGCTGTAGCAGCCTCAGAGCTTCTACAAAAATATCCGCATACTCCACTCAAAACATCTGATGCCTTGATCGCCGCTACTGCGTGGGCCAAACATTTACCGCTACTGACACGCAATGACAAACACTACAACTTCATCGAGGAAATAACACTACTACCCATCGCGGATAATATTTCAGAGTGAGCAGGAGTCACATTTGGCGCGCTGAAGAAGTTCCTGGAATAAAATTATGCAATCAGGACGAGGGCGCGGTGGTCGAAGCTGCGCGCGGTATCGTCGAGTACTGGGGCCGCCGCACTCTCGCCGAACTGCTGTTGGCGCTCCCCACCCGCCACAACCTCGTTCATCTGAACGAGAGCCTGCGGCTCAAACAGAAACGCCGGTGAATACACAGTCCCGATCTCTGGCGAGTCCGGTCATGACAAAGTTCCTCAAGTGCTTGCTTTTCCTGCTTTGCGGTTGCCTGACATTCCTGGGATCGGCCATATCGCTATGGTTGTTGCTTCATGCCGCGACGGCCTGGGGGCGTTGGGGGGCCTGCGGCGGTCTGACATTGATCGGCTTGCCGGTCACGCTTGCCCTGCACCACACACAACGCCACAAGCGGTCACTGTGGGGATGGATCAGCGGTGGTTTGACGCTGGCGGCGCTCGCCATCCTGACCGGCGTTTTGCTCGCCACCCCTTCCGGCGACGCCGGTCCCGACTCGCCGGTAAGCCAGCGCTTCACGACCGGCGCCCGGTTTCCGCGTTACACCATCAGCAACATCGTGCCCGAAATCGAACAGATCAACCTGGGTTTCACGGTCATGCCCTATCTCGACGCGATCTTTACCCACGAACAGGCCGGGCGCGTCAAAGGATTTACGCTCGACTTATATCGTGAAATGGAACGCGACCCCGATTTCCGCGCGCTCGGTTCGGCCATGGGATGGGCCTATGCCGATTTATTCGGGCAGCCCTACGACGCCGGACACTACTACCTCTACATCCCCCGCAACCGGCCTGCGACGCCATTACCGGCTATCGTTTTTCTGCACGGGAGCATGGGGAATTTCAAAACGTACACGTGGGTATGGTCGAGTCTGGCGGAGGAACTGGGTTGCGTCATCATCGCGCCGAGTTTTGGCTTCGGCAACTGGCGGGAGCCAGGGGGAACGGATGCAATCCTGAAGGCGCTGGCAGATGCGCAAACTGTCGTCGAACTCGACGAAACCCGGCTCTATCTGGCGGGCCTGTCGAACGGTGGTCTGGGCGTCTCGCTGCTGGCGGACGGCGCGCCCGAACGCTTCCGCGGTCTGATTTTCATTTCACCGGTGATGGCGACGGAGGTTGTCGATCAGGCCACGTTTCAGTCTGCCTGGGCCGGACGTCCGGTGTTGATCGTCACCGGTCAGGCCGATGAGCGTGTCCCGGCGGCGTATGTGACCGAGCGCGCCAGACGTCTGGAACGCGGCGGCGTAGCGGTGAAGTTCATCGTCTATCCAGAAGAAGATCATTTCCTGTTCTTCGCGCAACACGAGCGCGTCATAGCAGACGT
>JAKJAB010000288.1 GCA_022707725.1 Chloroflexota bacterium
GTCACCGGCGACGGCGGCGAGCTCTTCGCCGGGCTGCCCGCCGCCATCGACGTCTGGATGAGCCACGGCGACCGCGTCGAGGCGCTGCCGCCGGGCTTCCGCGTGCTGGCGCGCAGCAACGGCGGCGTCCTCGCCGCCATCGGTGATGATGCGGGCCGGGTCTATGGCGTGCAATTCCACCCGGAGGTAAAACACACGCCCAACGGAGCCACGATGTTGCGACACTTCCTCTACGACGTGTGCGGCTGTCACGGCACGTGGACGACAGAGGCGTTCATCGAGGCGAGCGTGGCCCGCGTGCGCGCGCAGGTTGGCGATGGGCAGGTGATATGCGGGTTGAGCGGCGGCGTCGATAGTGCGGTCGTAGCGGCGCTGATTCACAAGGCCATCGGCGACCAACTGACGTGCATCTTCGTGGACACGGGCCTGATGCGGCGCGACGAAGCCGCGCAGGTCAAGGCCACGTTCCAGGAGGCGCTCGGCATCCATTTGGTGATGGTCGATGCGGTGGACCGCTTCTTGAACGCGCTGGCGGGCGTCACCGATCCCGAACAGAAGCGCCGGATCATCGGCGAACAGTTCATCCGCGTCTTCGAGGCCGAAGCGCGCCGGCTTGGCGATGTGGTGTTCCTGGCGCAGGGCACGATCTACCCCGACGTCATCGAAAGCGCAGGCAGCGCCGACTCGCACAAGATCAAATCGCATCACAACGTTGGTGGCTTGCCGGAGGAGATGCATCTGGCGTTGGTCGAGCCGCTGCGCGACCTGTTCAAGGACGAGGTTCGGCAGGTGGGCCTGGCGCTGGGACTGCCGGAGAAACTCGTCTGGCGACACCCCTTTCCGGGACCCGGTCTGGCGGTGCGCATCCTGGGCGAGGTCACCCCCGAGCGCGTCGCCGTGCTGCAAGCTGCCGACGCCATCTTTCTGGAAGAGCTGTGGAACGCTGATCTCTACCGGGAAACGGCGCAGGCGTTCGCGGTACTGCTGCCCGTGCGCAGCGTTGGCGTGATGGGCGACGGGCGCACGTATGCCCACGTTATCGCCCTGCGCGCCGTCACCACCGACGACTTTATGACCGCCGATTGGACGCGATTGCCCTACGACCTGCTCGGTCGCGTCGCCAGCCGCATCGTCAACGAAATTCCGGCGGTCAACCGGGTGGTCTACGACGTGAGCAGCAAGCCGCCGGCGACGATTGAGTGGGAATGAGCCGGGGTGTTTTCTGTGTGACAACGCCTCAGCCGTAACGTCAAGGCTGGCAAGGTGTTGTACGATAGGATATCGATTACGAATTGTAAAGGGAGGAAAACAATGACTCCAACGACCGAAACAATATCCAACTTCAAAATACGCACGCGCAGCAGAAATTATCTCGTTTATCTCATTATCTTCATGGGACTGGTCGCCGTGATGGATCAATACATCTCGACGATCAAATCGACAGCGATTTCGTTCATTATCGAAACATACGGCATTTCCGCATCGGACTTTTCCCGTTATGAGTCGCTTTATCTAGGTTCCACGTTCTTTATCTTTTTGCTCAACGGCCTGAACGACATCATCGGACGCAAGGCCTCCATCCTTATTCTGATTTTGTTGATGGGGCTGTCGTCGCTCGGCATTGTGCTCTTCACCCCTACTCTGCACCTCTTTATGATTTTCTACACCATTGCGCTATTTGCGACGGTCTCCAATATGTGGTCTATCCCGGTGAGCGAGGAATCGCCCGCCGACAAGCGCGCGAAATATGTGGCAATCGTCTACATCATCGGGCTGATCCCGCTGCAAGCCCTCCTGCCGCCGCTCTTGATAGATGTGATGGGGCTGGACTGGAAATGGATGTACGGCGTGATGTTCGTGTTGATGATCCCGGTACTCGTGATGTGGCTGTTCATGCGCGAAACCGGGCGCTACGATATCGTCAAGGCCGAACGTCGCGCGGGAACCCGCAAGACCCATCTGTTTGGGGTTGGCGTCATCAACCGGCGCGACATACGTTACATCGCCATCGCGGCTTCCATCTGGTTGTGCTGGCTGGTCTACCAGTTTTTCTACTTTCAGGCCGGTTATTATTTCATGAACCTTCACGGCTATACCCTGGGGCAGTGGTCGATGGTGCTGTTGGCTTCGCTGGTGATGGCGATCATTGGCGGGGTGAGCGCCGGCGCGATTATGGATCGCATCGGACGGACGCCGGCCTTTATCGGCGGATGCGTCGGCCTGGCAGCGATCCTCGTCGTCCTGGGTCTTGGTCGCGGCTGGGTATTGCCCGTGGCGGTCGCCACCACCGGCTTCTTCACCTCATTCACCTACACCTGGATCGTGGTCTACGTGCCGGAGGTCTTCCCCACCGAGCGACGCGGCGCGTGTATGGGTTGGACGACCACCGTGGCACGTATCTCTTACGTGGTGGGGCCGGCCCTGGTTGCGGTTGTGCTGGACGCTTTCCCCACGATGCAGTGGTTTTGGGTCACCGCCGCTGTCATCATACTGCTGCCGATCATCATCATCCGCTTCGCCAATCCCTACGAGACCAAGACACACGAGTTGGAAGAAATCGAGCACAAGCGGTAGACCATGCAGACACAGACCAACGCGCCCTATATCAATGAGGCCGCGCGGCGCTACGGCGTTACCGCCGCCGACCTCGCACCGATGGTGGGCGGACACGTCACGCACGTCTACAGTTACACCCGAGACGGCAAAGACTGCGTGCTCAGGGTCACGCCGCCTAACGAGGAGATCGACCTTCCCGCGATGCGCGCCATCCTGCCGTGGATGCATTTCCTTGCCGGGGGCGGCGCATCGGTTGCCGCGCCCGTGCCTTCGCAAAACGGCCATCTGATCGAGCTAATCGAGCAAGACGGGCAGCCATATATCGCCGTGGCTTTCGAAAGAGCGCCGGGCATCCGGGGCGAGGAACTCACCTTCGATCAGTGGAACGATGCCCTCTTCGAACGTCTGGGGCAAACCACCGGCAAAATGCACGCGCTCGCCAAAGGCTATGTACCGCCCAGCGCCGACCTCAAGCGTCCTGAATGGAGCGCCGCCGGCAACTGTTACCATCCCCCGGAGGAATTGCCGCCGTCGGAGGCTATCGCTGCGGAGAAACAAGCACGCCTCTTTGAGGTCGTGCAAACGCTGCCCAAAGATGAAGACAGCTACGGCATGATCCACGCCGACCTGCACGGTGGAAATTTCTTCGTGGATGTGGATACGAGCGCCATTACCATCTTCGATTTCGACGATTGCGCTTACGGCTGGTTTGCGATGGACATTGCGATGAGCGTGTTCGATATGCTCGTCCTCTACCCAGGGCCGGACCGTGAACTCTTTACCGAGCGATTTTTACGAAGCTATCTTAAGGGCTACCGGACGGAAAACACGATCAGCGCCTTCTGGCTCGGTCAACTCCCGCATTTCCTCAAACTGCTGGAAATCGGCGTCTACACGCAGGTGTACGCTTATCGCGATCCCACCGACACCGAATCGTGGGTGGGCAGGTTCATGGCGAACCGCAAATACCGCATCGAGCACGACGTCCCGTACATCGACATCGATTTCGGACACTTGCTGCAGTAACTGATTCCGTACTGATCCGTGTACGACAAACAAGCTTCGCTGTAAAACAAACAAGGAGGTCAAACTATGGTATCTTCCCAAGTCGATCAGCTTGAAAGACATACGCCCCTGACACTCTGGTACACACAGCCAGCGACGACGTGGACCGAGGCGCTGCCGGTAGGCAATGGGCGACTCGGCGCGATGGTGTTCGGCGGTGTGGCGACCGAGCGACTGCAATTGAACGAAGACACGCTCTGGTCGGGTCATCCGAAGGATTGCGACAACCCGGCGGCATTGCAGTATCTCCCGCTGGTGCGAGAGGCCATCTTCGCCGGGGATTACGCCCGCGCCGACGCACTCATCAAGCACATGCAGGGACCATTCAATCAAAGCTATCTCCCGCTTGGCGATTTGTATATCTCAACGGATTCAGCGGATCGAACGGAGGAAAATCCGTTGCATCCGTTCGATCCGTTGAGTTACCGCCGCTCGCTCGACCTGGAGACGGCGCTGGCAGAGACGACGTACACGGCGGGCGGCGTCACCTTCATGCGGCAGGTTTTCGCTTCCGCGCCGGACAACGCCATCGTGGTGCGGCTCACATGCGACCAACCGGGTGCGCTAAACCTCACCATCAGCATGGACAGCCCGCTGCACCACCGGGTCACGGCTTGGGGAACCAGCCTCCTACTGCGCGGCCAGGCGCCGAGTCACGTAGATCCCAGTTATCTGCCCTCCGAAAATCCCATTATCTATGCCTCAAAGGATTCAACAGATGAAACGGAAAAGAACCCGTTGAAATCCGTTCAATCCGTTGACAGCTTGACCTTCGCCGCGCTGCTGGATGCGCGTGTAACAGGCGGTGCAACCCTGGCGGCAGATGACCGGCTGCGCATTACCGGCGCGGACGAGGTCGTGTTGCTGTTGTGTATGGCAACCAGCTTCGCCGGCTTCGATCGGCGCGAAGGGCTGAACCCGGTCGCGCGCGTCACGCCGATGATGGCGACGCTCCACGACAAGCCCTACGCTGCGCTGCTGCAAGCGCACCTCGACGACTACCAGCCGCTCTTCCGCCGCGTGGAACTGGACCTCGGTTCGCTCGGCAAAGAGCATTTGTCCACCGACCAACGTATCCGCGAATTTCAGGCCGATCCCGATCCCGCGCTGGTGAGCCTGCTTTTCCAGTACGGGCGTTACCTGCTCATCGCCAGTTCCCGCCCGGGGACGCAGCCTGCCAACCTGCAAGGGATTTGGAACGACATGGTACGCCCGCCGTGGAGCAGTAATTGGACGACCAACATCAACACGCAAATGAACTACTGGCCCG
>JAKJAB010000289.1 GCA_022707725.1 Chloroflexota bacterium
CGCATCCGTTGGGACAAGAGGCGGCGCTGATTGGGCGCGTGACCGCGGAACACGCCGGGCGCGTCGTCTTGCGAACGCCCTACGGGGCCAGACGCATTCTGCCGATGTTGACCGGCGCGCAATTGCCGCGAATTTGCTAAAACCTGTTGCAATGCAGGGTTTGTGTGATAGAATAGGCATCGCGTATGGGCAACGCCGATGTTGCTATGTGAATTAATGACGTTGAGAGGAATAAGTTATGTTGGAAACATTTTTTACGCCACAATCGGTGGCTGTTGTGGGCGCCTCCCGTGATGTTGAAAAACTTGGCTATGCGGTATTGAACAATATCATAATCAGCGGTTTTGCAGGTAAGATTTACCCCATTAACCCCAAAGCTGATGAAATTCTCGATCTAAAAGCCTATCCTTCCGTTCTTGATGTTCCCGATCCTATTGATCTCGCCGTAATCGTCATCCCGGCGCGCTTCGTTTTGGCGGCGTTGGAAGAGTGCGGGCAGAAGAAAATCCCCTCGGTGGTCGTCATCAGCGCCGGTTTCCGTGAGGCCGGGCGCGAGGGCCTGGAACAGGAAATGGAACTGATCAAGATCGCCCAAAAGCACAATATCCGCCTGATCGGGCCGAATTGTTTAGGGATCATCAACACCAACGTCAACCTCAACGCGACCTTCGCCGCCGGGATGCCGCCGGGCGGGCCGATTGCGTTTATGTCGCAATCCGGCGCTTTAGGGACAGCAGTTCTCGATATGGCAATGGCGGGGCGCATCGGATTTTCGAAATTTGTCAGTCTGGGGAACAAAGCCGACGTCAGCGAGATTGATCTAATGGCGGCGTGGGGTGAGGACGAGAATTCACGTGTCATCTTGATGTACGTCGAAGGCGTGCCCGCTGGACAACTCTTCATCGAGACGGCGAAGAAAATCACCCGGAAGAAGCCGGTGGTGGCGATCAAATCCGGCGTCACGGCGTCCGGCTCGCGGGCGGTTTCGTCGCATACCGGCAGCCTGGCCGGTTCGGAAGCGGCGTACAAAGCGGCCTTCAACCAGGCGGGTATCATTCGCGCCGCGTCGATGGAGGCACTCTTCGACTATGCGCGCGCGTTCGCCTATCAGCCGCCGCTCAAAGGCGACCGCATCGCCATTGTGACCAACGCCGGCGGCCCCGGCATTCTGGCCACCGACGCCCTCGAACGCGACGGGCTGCAAATCCCGCGTCTGAGCCGGGAAACGACCGAAAAGCTGATGGCAAAACTACCCGGCGCGGCCAGCGCGGCCAATCCTGTAGATGTGTTGGGCGATGCGCTGGCCGATCGTTTTGAATTTGCCTTGCAGGAAGTGCTAAACGATCCGAAGGTCGATGGCGTTATCGTCATCGTCACCCCGCAGGCGATGACCGAAATCGAAGCCACCGCCCATGCCGTCGGGCGGCTGTCCAAGAAAGCCGACAAGCCGATTCTGGGTTGTTTTATGGGCGAGTCGCGCATCAACGCGGGCATCGACGCGCTGTGGGAATACGGCGTGCCGAACTATCCCTACCCGGAACGGGCCGCCGATGCACTTGCTGCCATGAGCGCCTATCGGAAAGAGCAGGAGCGACGGATCTTCGGCGTGGTGCCGATTGATGTGGATAAGGAGCCGGTGCGCGAGTTATTCGACCGCGTCCTCGACGAAGGACGGGTCTCGATTGGCGACGCCGAAGCGTGGGAAGTCCTCAAAGCCTACGGGTTCAACGTGCCGCGCTCGCGTCTGGCCGCCACTCCTGAAGAGGCCGTCGATATTGCCGAGGAATTCGGCTATCCTGTGGTGATGAAGATCGCTTCGCCGGATATTTTGCACAAAACCGACGTCGGCGGCGTCAAGGTGAACCTGCGCTCGCCGGGCGACGTGCGCGACGCCTTCGACTTGATGATCTACCGCGCCGGGCGCTATGTGCCGGGCGCGCGGGTGTGGGGCTGCCAGGTGCAGGAGATGGTGCATGGCGGGCGCGAGGTGTTGTTGGGCATGAGCCGCGATCCGCAATTTGGGCCGCTGGTGGCGTTCGGTCTAGGCGGCATCTACGTCGAGGCGCTGAAGGACGTTTCCTTCCGCGTCGCGCCCTTCAGTCCGCGCGAGGCGGACGAGATGATCCGCGAGATTCGCGCCTACCGGTTGTTGGAAGGCGTGCGCGGTGAACCGCCGTCCGATCACATGGCGATGGTGGACGCGCTGCTACGGATCAGCCAGTTGGTGACAGACTTCCCCGAAATTGTGGAGTTGGACATCAACCCGCTGATGGTGTTCGAGGAAGGGCGCGGCGCGATGGCAATCGATATGCGCCTGGTATGTCTGAACAGGTAGAAAAGAAGAGTTTCGCACCACCCGCTGCACTGAGCGCCAACGCGCACATCAAGTCGATGGCCGAATATCAGGCGCTGTACGACGAGTCCATTAACGATCCGGATGGTTTTTGGCTCAAGATGGCGGATGAATTTGTCGATTGGGTCAAGTTCCCCACCAAGGGCCGCGAGTATACCTGGGACACCAGCGAGCGCGTCATCGAGCACAAGTTCTTTGCCGATGGTGAACTCAACCTCTCCTACAACTGCATTGACCGGCACCTGGGCACCTGGCGCAAGAACAAGGCCGCCATCATCTGGCAGGGTGAACCAGAAGACGATGTGAAAATCTACACATACCAGGAATTGCACCGCGAGGTCAGCAAGTTCGCCAACGTGCTCAAGAGCAAGGGCGTCAAGAAGGGCGACCGCGTGTCGATCTACCTGCCGATGATCCCCGAACTGGCGATTGCGATGTTGGCGTGTACCCGCATTGGCGCGATTCACTCTATCGTGTTCGGCGGCTTCAGCGCCCACTCGCTGGTGGACCGCATCAACGACTCGGGGTGCACGATGCTGATTACCAGCGACGTCTCGCTCCGTTCCGGCAAGGTCATCCCGCTCAAGATAACCGCTGACGAGGCCCTGAAAAACTGCCCGACCGTTAAAGATATGATCGTGGTGCAGCGTGGTGACGGCAAAGTGGATATGGTCGAAGGCCGGGATACCTGGTGGCACGACGAAATGGCGCAGGCTGCGCTGGTTTGTGAGCCGGAAGTGATGGCCGCCGAAGATCCACTGTTCATCCTCTACACCTCCGGGTCCACCGGCAAGCCGAAGGGTGTGTTGCACACCACGGGCGGGTATCTCACTTTCGTGGCCGCCACACACAAGTACATCTTCGACAGCCAGGACGAGGACACCTATTGGTGTACCGCCGACATCGGTTGGGTGACAGGGCACAGCTACATTGTCTATGGACCGCTTGCTAACGGCGCAACGTCCATCATATTCGAGGGCGTGCCCACCTACCCTGACGCCAGTCGCTTCTGGCAGATCGTGGAAAAATTCCAGGTGAACGTTTTCTACACCGCCCCCACGGCGATTCGCTCGCTGATGCGCCTGGGCGAGGAATGGGTCAACAAGTGCGATCTCTCCAGCCTGCGTCTGTTAGGCAGTGTGGGTGAACCGATCAACCCTGAAGCCTGGCTATGGTATCACGAACACGTCGGTAAGAGCCGCTGTCCCATCGTGGACACCTGGTGGCAGACCGAGAACGGCGGCATTCTGATCACACCGCTGCCCGGCGCGCACACGCTCAAGCCTGGCAGCGCCAGCAGACCGTTCTTCGGCGTCGAACCGATCATCATACGCGACGACGGCTCGGAGTGTGGGGTCAACGAAAGCGGCAAGCTGTGCATCAAGAAACCCTGGCCGGCGATAGCGCGGACGATGTGGGGTGATCACGACCGCTTCATCGACACCTACTTCACGATGTATGAAGACACTTACTTCACCGGCGACGGTTGTCACAAGGACGCGGATGGCGACTACTGGCTGGAAGGCCGCATCGACGACGTGTTGAACGTCTCCGGCCACCGCATCGGCACCGCTGAGGTAGAAAGCGCGTTGGTGAGCCACCCGACCGTTGCCGAAGCCGCCGTCGTAGGCCGCCCGCACGACATCAAAGGCCAGGCGATCTACGCCTATGTCACGCTCCGCGAGGGGATTGAACCGAGCGACGCCCTCCTCAAGGAATTGATGAACCACGTGCGCAAGGAGATCGGCCCTACCTCCCGGCCTGACGTGATTCATTTCACCGATGCGCTGCCCAAGACGCGCAGCGGCAAGATCATGCGCCGCATCCTGCGCAAGATTGCCGAGGGTGATACGAGCAATCTGGGCGATATTTCCACGCTGGCCGATCCCACTGTGGTAGAACGGTTGGTGATTGGGCGCATCGCATAAAATCCGCACTACAGCACCTTCCTGGAAGCGAACGAGCTTCCAGGAAGGTTGATCTCATTTCGCATCAAGGAAGGCATTATGATGTCACAACCCAAAGTCCTCGACCGGCGGCTGGTGGTCGTCGGCGCTTTGTTGATCCAACTGTGTTTGGGCGCGATTTATGCCTGGAGCGTATTTACGCCGTATCTCACCGATCTGGCGGGAGATTTCAAATTCACCAGCACGCAAACCCAAACTATTTTCTCCGTATCGCTGGCAACGTTTGCCGTGGTGATGGTGTTGGCGGGACGCTGGCAGGCGCGTTCTGGACCGCGCATCGTGGCGTTAACGGGCGGCGCGGTGCTGGGGGCAGGGTATATCCTCGCCGGGTTGTTCGGCCAGAGTTTCTGGGCGCAGGTGATCTTCATCGGGCTGATCGGCGGCGCTGGCATTGGCCTGGCCTACGTGTGTCCGATTGCCGTCGGTGTGAAGTGGTATCCTGACAAGAAGGGCCTCATCACAGGCCTGGGCGTGGCGGGGTTCGGCTTTGGTGCGCTGATTTGGATCTACCTGGCCGGCAACTGGGGGCACCT
>JAKJAB010000028.1:0-1325 GCA_022707725.1 Chloroflexota bacterium
AGACTCCTTCGAAAATAGCCTCAACGGATCGAACGGATTCAACGGAAAAATATCCGTTGAATTCCGTTGAATCCGTTGAGGAAATCATTTTAGTGCTTGCATGGTGCGCGTTAGCGCCGGCGTCTCCTCTGAAAATAGTTCTCCTCTCCTTCGAAAATGGCAAATGGCAAATGGCAAAAAATTCATTGACAGATTTTCGTGCTTGCATGGAGTGCGCCAGCACCGGTGTCTCCTCTGAAAATAGTTCTACTTCAACGCTTAAGACGGATCACAATCCGCCGTCCCCGCAGCGCCGGATTATGATCCGGCATAAGCCCTTTCATGATTGTTGGTATCGAATTCCTTGCTATGTCTTTCCGCACATAGCGATTCTCTTCCCCGTCTACCGTCTACTTGTCATTCCCACGCGCATAACGATTCCACATACGCCGCCGAACCGTCGCGCAGCCAGCCGTCGAGTTGCGCCACCTCTTTGAGTTGCTGCCCGCGCAACCGGTGAACAACAACGTATTGCGTTACCATACCTGGCAGCGCGGTCATATCGCCCCAGAGCTTCTCGAACTGCGCCACGGGGAACACGTCCTCTTGCCCGTGACCCCAACGCTTCTTCACGTCCTTGAGTGTGATGTAGGTGGGCATCCGCGCTGCGACGGCGCGCACGGCTTCATCGATTTTGCCTGCGTCGTGAAGATCGTCCCGCGTCAGTTCGAAGAGGTCGAGCAGCCTGTCGATGCTGATCCACATCGTATTGCTGTTGTAGTACGAGAGCTTGAACTCGTCCTCCTCGTGGGGCAGCGCCATCCCTTCGATCAATCGCAGGTTGCCGTCCACGCGGGCCAAGCCCCCGCCGCGATCTTCCACGCGTCGCGTGATGACCTCGATCGTCATCGTCGCGCCGGAACCGAGGTGCTGGCCGAGGATCGTCGCATCGACGTCGGTGCCCACGGTGTCGATGTTGTGCAGCATCAGCGTCTCAAGTTGCGGACGTTCGGCCAGCATCTGGGCCAGCACGCCGTTCTTGAGCAGGTTGGGGATCTCGAACCAGTGCCCAACGGGATGCAGGCACTGCTGCGGCACGTTGTCGCGGTAATCGCTGCCTTCGCCCATCTGCTGTGCCCAGCCGATAAGGGCCGCGTGCAGGCTCTCTCGCACTTTTTGCGCCTGCTCGTCGAGTAACTGCTGCGGCATCTCCTCCCAGGCGAAGCGCAAATCACGTGCCATCGGGATCAGGCGCAGGCCCACGGCGCGTCCTGGCGAGAGGTACAGCGGCCCGGGGTAGCCGTAATTATCCCGCTGCGTCAGAAAGTCGCGGATCGGCTCGTGCG
>JAKJAB010000028.1:1335-12262 GCA_022707725.1 Chloroflexota bacterium
CGTGGTGATGACGTGCGGCACCGGCATCCCCACCAGTGCCCCCACGCGGCGGCTCTTCGCCAGATGCACCTCGATGAACGAGCGATGCTTCCCGCCTAGCTTGCAGAACGGGTGCAGCGCCTTCACCACGCCTGCTCCATGCGTCCAACGACTTCCCACACCGGCAGCCAGCGTCACCACGGCCACCCGCCCCTCCCGCAGAGCGCGTAGTCCGTAGTCCGCAGTCCGTAGTTCATGATTCGTGATTCGTGATTCGCCATTCGCCATTCGCCATTCGCCATTCGCTACATCCCCCGCATACACATCCTCGATCACCGTACTTGCCGGAAGGCGGTTCTGCGCCAGGCCGATGCGCCCGCTGCGCAGGTCGGCGCGGATTTGCGTGTGCTGGATGCGGTCGAAGCCCAGCTCCTCTAGCAGCGCGTCGAGGTTGCGCTGGCTCACGTCCTCTTGATCGGCGCGTGGGATGATGCGGTCGAAGAGCGTCTGCACCATTCCTGCGAGCGCCGGGTTCGTGCGGCATGCCGCACCGAAACGGTCGAGTTCGGCGCGGCGTCCGGGTGTGAGTGTGTAACGCTCGCGTTTGAGCAGCGCGGGAACCAGGAATGCGTAATAGCCGGGCGACATCAACGCCTCGGTCTCGGTGCGCAGCTCGGCCACCGTCCCGCGCTCGTTGATGGCAAAATCGTAGACCACCGGCTCCATCGCGAAGGGCAGCGCGTGCTCCACCTCACGCTTCGCCGCCAGCATCGTGGCAAGAAGACGCTCTTGCGCTTCGGCGCGGCGCTGCGGATCGAAGATGAAGCCCATCCCGCCGCCGGACATGCCGCCGAGCATCCAGAAGCCCCAAAAGTCATCGCCAAACGCCGCGCGTACGCGGTCGATGACCGTGGTCGTGTACAGGTTATTGGCCCACGGGATGATGGTCTGGATAGGATCGAAGAAGTTGCGCGTGGTAGCGGCGCCGATATTGCGCACGTCGCCCTGGCGCAGCAGCCCCACGATTTCGTCGTAGATGTCCATCGCCTTTTGTCGTCCGATCCATTCGGCTTCGGAGCGCAGCAAGTATTTTTCCGTCACCATCTCCAGGATCGGGCCAACGTCCTGCGCCATCCCGCCGTGGACGAGGACGAGGGCTTGTTGCAGGCGTTCGCGCGTGTCGGCGGAGACTTCGTCACGCCCCATCAGATAGTGGCCGGGCAGCAAGCACCCGCGGCTGATGCCGTATTCGGGATCAGCGGGGCCGGCGAGTTGCCCGGTGATGAGCTTCATGCCGGGCCAGACGCCACCGGAGTCCTGCCATCCGCCGCCCGATCCGGCCAGCCACTCGCCCAGAATGGCGCGCGCGGCAACAAGACGGCGCTCGTGTTCCTGAAGCATCCCCGTAAGCGATTGCGTTTGCCCGGTGGCGCGCATACAAACGGCAATGAGGCACGCCAGTAGACTGGTAGAGACGGCCAGCCGCGAGCCTTTAGGGATGCCGTTGACCTGGCTAACGAGTTCGAGACCGTACTTCCCCCCCTTAATCCCCCCCGCAGGGGGGAAAATGTCGGTCTCCCCCCCACTGGGGGGGACGAAGGGGGGGATCAACCGCGCCAGTAAGTCTTGCAGTCGTTCGCCGGAGCCTTCCATCCCCGGCGGGACGATGCCGGCGGCGATGATGGCGGCTTTGAGCAGGCCCAGGTAATCGCGAGCGTAGTCGAAGACTTCGGCGAGGTTGGTAATTTCGGCAACAGCGCCGAGATCGACGCTCACCAGTCGCAGCAGCGGCTCGTCGATGACGCGGAGGTAGGCTTCGACGGGTGGGCGCGGCGCGGGATCGCGGCCATGCACCGCCAGGTCGATGGAGACGTTGAGGACGCGCGCGCCTTCTGGGAAGTCCATCCCCAGAAAGAAAATGTCGCTCCAGCCGCTGTGCGAGAGGTCCATGCGGACGGGTGTGGCCTCGTGCAGGACGGGAAACAGCCCTTCGGCGGAACGATCTAGCAACTCGCGCCGCACGCGCAGCGGATGATCCATCGGATGGCCGGTGCGGAACATCCACTGGTTGCCGCGCACGGAACGCACGCTGCGGCGCACCTGGTTCGCCAACGTCTGGAAGCCCAGGCGGTGATATGCTTCGGCTAGCGCGCTGGAGATGGCGTCCGTGGGGCCGTTCGCCGTTTGTAGGGCGAGGAAACAGTCGATGGCCTCTTCGAAGCGGCGTTGGAGCAGGTGGGTGTAGCCGTCGTAGGGGATTAGCCCCCCCTGTGTCCCCCCCTGTGGGGGGGAGATTTCTAACGTCCCCCCCATTGAGGGGGAGATTTCCGGCCTCCCCCCTATCGGGGGGGATAAGAGGGAGGGAATGTGAAAGCGGTGAATGGCGTAAAGGAAGAACAGCGCGCGCACGCGTTCGTAAAGGTTGTCGCTGGCGAGGCGGAAGGCTTCGAGCGCCACGCACTCGTCGAGCAGTTCCGTCAGCGACGCGCTGCGGCAGAAGGCGTCCAGCGAGCGGTTGCGCACCTCCGGATCGCGGGCCGTGATGATGTCGATCAGGCGGCTGCTCATGCGCCCCTCCGTAGTTCGCGAGTAGCCAGCATCTCCACCAGACGGGTGAGGATTTCCTCGCGGTCATTGCCGCTGAGTGCCAGCGCCAGTTGTGCGATCACCAGCCCGTACTTTACACCCACGTCGTAGCGCAGCGCCTGCTCTTCCAACGCCAGATATTTCTCACGAGTGGCAAGCTCGGCCAACGCCGCGGACAACGTCATGCGCGATTCGCCATTTGCCATTTGCCATTCTAGAATTTCTATCACCGCCGGCGTGAGCACGTGCATCCCGAAAAAGCAGAGATAATGGCCCGCGCGCAGACCCGGCACGATGAGGCGCAGTTCGGCCTCGGTGGGGGTGGGCTTTTCGATGACGGTGTCGATCTCGTAGAGGTCTTTGCGGCCCGGCACGCGCTTGCCGCCGACGGTCCCGTAGTAGGGGAGGAGGTTCTCGCGGGTGGCCTGGACGGCGGAGACGGCGCAGTTTTCCGCCTTGGCCACGGCGACGAGCTGCTGCGCGCAACTTTGCGTGTTGCCACTCACATAGAGGTGATCCCCCACCAGGTGTAGAAAGGGCGCATTGCCGACAAACGGTTTGGCGCAATGGATGGCGTGCCCGTAGCCGCGTGGGTCGGTCTGCGGGATGAAGTGCAGACGGCCAGCGTGGTCGCCCACGGTGGCGGCGTAGGGGCCTTCGTCACCCGGCACGACGACAACGGCAATTTCGTCGATGCCCGCGCTGATCACCTCCTCTACGAGGATGCCGAGCACGGATTTCTCTGCGCCATCGCGGTCGGTAAGCGTTTGCATGGGCAGAGTGCGTTGGTTGCGCCCAGCAGCGGTGATAACGGCTTTGGTGATGTGCATAATGACCTCCAAATGATCATAGAGTGAGTTACATTTATTGCTGATTTTGCCGGGAGCGGATGCGCTCGATGGTGCGATAGAAAGCGTTTTCCAGCTCCAGACTCCAACTGCTGGGTCGTTTTTGCAGGCGGCGCAGCGTCTCGGCGTCGCCGATATAGAATAGCGCGTCCAATGCCTTCTGTTGCAGATAACGGCACTCGTCGGGCAATGGATTCTCACGCAGGTTCAGGGTGGAGAAGTCTGCTAAGGCGATATCCGTGAAGCGTCGCGTCGCGGTGGTGTCGTAGAGTTCCCCGATGGCTTGCATGGCGATCCCTTTCAGTGTGATGTCTGGGAGTTCGCTGAGACAGCGGTAGAGGAATCCGCGCGCGCGTCCATCTTGCGGGCGAACTTTGCCGATCAGATACGCAAGGTGCGTGTACCACGAGTCGGGATTGTCGCGTGTGATGGGATTGAGTCGCTGTTTTCCCTCCTCAGGGCTGAGGAAGGGCAAAATCACCTCCTGGGTGACGATTGCCGGATCGAGCAGCGTGAGCGCGGTAGCGGCATTGCTGCGTGTCTCCTGGCTGAAGTGCGGTGAGAGGAACGCGCGGATGAGCACGCGCGCCGCTACATCGCTTTTGAGATCTCCCAACGCAAAGGCCGCTACAGCCTGGATGCCGACGTCATGGCTCTCTTTGGCAATCAGATAGGGGATCAACTCCTTGACGCGACCGCTAGCCCAGTCGTTGAGCACCTCGGTCAGTTCGAGCGCGAGCACTTCGACGTCCGCGTAGGGAGGAACGAGCATGCGTCGCAGTGCGACAACGGCTGCCAGACGCACATCACTGTCCTCGTAGATAGGGGCGCCGCTCGATGAAGTCCGCACCGGTCGGTGTGTGATCTCTACCAGACGCGGGATGGCCTCCGGATGCTTGAGCTGTCCGAGCGCCTGGACGATGCGCACGCGCCGGTCGACGCGCGGCTCGCGGGCGATATCGAGCCGCCAGAGCAGGGTGTTGGCGATGAGGCCGATCAACGGTTCATCCTGGCATTTGTCGCGGCATTCGCGAATGCAGTCTGCGGCCAGAAAAACCTGCTCGCCTTCGCCCAGGGCGACGCCATAGAGAATCTCGTGAATCAGCTTGAAGGGGTCCTCCATCAGGGCGCTGAGCAGAATGAGCGTGTCAGACCACCAATAGTAGCGCGTATGCCGGCCAAGTGTAGCGGCAATGTCACCCAACGCAGTCTCAAAATCCGCGCGCTCCAGGATGGCCTGCGCGCAGCAATACGAGCGGATGGTAGCGCGGGCAAAACGCAGTGATTCCGCCCCCACCGGGGCCAGCAGTCCGTGTGCGGTTAGTTCTTGATAAAGCGCCTCCAGGCTGTACCCTCGATTGCCGCGTACCTCGGCCATGATCTCGAAGGCCTCATCGATGCTGAGCATCGTCTTGAACGTCGTCTGCATCTGCCAGGCCAGCGCGTAAAGCGTCCTGGCGGCCCGGGTGCGCATCCCCTGATCCACGGCGATGTCCATGATGGCGTCATCGACCAGATCTCGCAGCACTTGGGCGTGGGAGCGGGGAACCTTGCCTTCTTCCGCTTGCTTCAGCATTTTGAAGAGCAGCCAGGGGATGCGGGCCAGGTCGAAGAGTTGCGTCTCTTCCAGACTGGCGTAAAGCCGTTTCGCTGCCGGCTGATCGAGCGTTTGGGTGAGGTAGTGGCGGATGTTGCGCTCGGACAGGGGAAGCATAATAAGCGTATCGCGGATATATAACGGCGCAATGTCGAAATCGTCCGTGTTGAACGCGATGACGTACTCGTGCCGTAGGTGACGGCGGATGAAATCCTGCAGGACTGCGCACAGACGGCGGCGGCTGTGATACGGCAACACCTCGCTGTTGTCGATCAGGATGCGTAGGATGGGGCCGTCGGGTGATTTTAGCACATTGCGGGGACGTAGTTCCGCCTCTTGTTCCCAGAAAGGCTCAAGGACTTGCAGGATCAAGGTTTCCAGTATTTTTTCATCGATGCGCGCGCCCTGGGGCATCGTTTCCAGGTCCAGGTATACCGGAATGACCAGCCGGGGCGCGTTGGCTTGCAGCGATTGTTGAGCCGTTAGCTGGGCCACATGACGTAGTTCGGTGGATTTGCCCATACCGGCGTCGCCAATCAAGGCGATGGTGTTAGTCCCGCGCCGGACCTGTTCTGTCTTGAGGGGTGTGAAAATGCCCAAAATCGTCTCACTGAGGCTGCGGCCCGGGGTGTTTTCTTCCGCCAATGCATTGAAATCGACGCTGCGCAAGGCTCCCGAAAAATGTCGCACTTCCAGGGGCAGATAGGCGCCGTCCGCGGGCAGGGGATTGAGGATGTCGGCGAGCAGCATCGTCCGCAACGCGCTGATGACCGGGTCTGCGGTAAAGAGCTGGCCATTATCCAGCCGCATAAAGAGGGCGGGGATGGCCCATGCCTGCGGGTCATTTTCCAGCAGCAAGAGCCGCGCGTGGTTCAGCGCGCGGTCGACGCAGCCGTGTTCCAACAGATCGCGGTAGAAATCCCGGCCCAGCTCGCGCGCCAGCCAGGGCGCGATGATGTCCTGCATGGCGATGATCGCCGGGATGCCTGCCTGGACCAATTGCGGAGCCAACCCCACGTAGGGGTTGGCGTTCTGCGGATCGCGTTTGGCGCTGTCGCAGGCAGCCAGGAAAATCAGATATGGCGGCGGATTGATGGCGCCGAGTTGTGCGACGATCTCTGCGTCGCGGCGCGCATCGGTGAATCCGTTGGCGTCTTCCAGGAGCAGGATGGTTGTCCCCTGCGCGCGGCTGAATGCCCCGTGACCGAGGAAGTGCAGGATGTGGTAGCCTGGCGCAGTCACCAGCTCACGGGTGAGCGTGTCGAGAGTGGTTGCGCCGTCGGGGACGACACAGCCGGCTTGCTCCAGGCGGGCGCGTAACTCGGCGTTGAGACCGGCCCTGCCGGGCAGCAGGGTGACGTGTAGTTGCCCGGTGCGTTGTAAACCATTCAATGCGGAGAGCAGTGTGTCGATTTCGTGATTCACGTCGATGGGCGTCATCCCCTGGTCGATGAGATCGGCGGGATTGGCGATGGCGACGAGCATGCGGATGGGCCGAACGCCGATGGGCGCAGGCGCGGCGATTTCCAGACTCGTGTAGCGCGAAAAGGGTGTTTGCACGGAAGTGCTCAGCGAGGCGACGGTGTTTTGTCTTAGCTCGTGGAGACGTTCCCACAACAGGGCGTGCAGTTCCGGCGCGTGCGGATCGATCCACAGGCGCAGGCGCAGTTGTCCACCGCTGCGCGTCTCGGCGGCCCCCATGGCCCGGTCGTAGGCGCGACGGATCGCCCCGGAGAAGAGTGTATGGAACAGCGCTATCCCATAGGCGGCGATGTCGTTCTCGGCAGCTTGCAATGCGTTGTGATCCAGATGCATCTCGCCATCTGCGAAATGCACCGTACCGTTCATCCAGGCTTCGGCCGGGTAACATTGCCGCGCTTCGTCCCACGGTTGAATGCGGACCAAAAGATCGGTATGCTCACGTTGCGTGCTTTTAGGCATAGGCAACTCCTGACAAAATGGCAAACGGCGAATGGCATATGGTTTGTCGACTGTGGGTATTATACGACGTCTCTGAAAGATAGAAAGTCTGCCAGAAGCTCGCCGGCCCCCAAGGCCACAGAACAACTGCTGCGCAGTCTTCGCAAAGATTCATTGCTTGAATAGCTGAAAAAATCCCCTAAACTTATGGTATTTTTCCCGTTTTTCTTGTATAATTGTTTTTGTAGTGTAGTGTCTTCGCTCTTTTTTTATGCCAACCGGCTTTGTTTATGAAATTGTATTTCACCGTATCTGTCTCTTGATTCTTTGCGCGTAAGGAGGTGTTTATGAATTGGGTGATCTTCTGGGCAGGTATCGTTATCGGCTGGATAGGAGAATTGTTCATTGATTTTTTCTATTGGCGGCACAGGCATTCTGATGCAGTTTCCGAACTCGAAGTGCGCGCCGACTTGGCCGGGATGGAGGCCAGGGCGGGGCAGCTCGAGGCGCAGGTCATCGGTCTCAAGGAGGGGCAGACGCATTACGAGTATGAAATGCAACTCAGCCGCGACACTTTGGCGCGCGTCCACGAGCAACTAGCTGCCAGAGAAGTCGAAATCCGGCAGTTACAGACCGCCCTTGCCGATGCCCATATACGACTCGCCGAAAAGACGAGTCCTCAGCTCATCATGCCGGAGCCAGAATCGCACGGTCTGGAGAAAATCGAGGGGATCGGCCCCAAGATTTCCAAACTCCTCAACGCACGGAGCATCTATACCTTCGCCGATTTGGCCAAGGCCAATGTAGAGGAATTGCAGCAGTGCCTGGCAGAAGCCGGTCCACAGTATCGGCTGGCGAATCCGGTAACCTGGCCAGAACAGGCGCGGCTGGCCGCCGAAGGGAACTGGGAGGCTCTGGATGCACTGCAGGCTGATTTGAAAGGCAGTCGCGCTCAGCCGGTGTGACGTTTCCTGTTACGTTGATACAGCGTTACCGCCCGTGGAGGAAAATGATGGCCCATTATCGCACACCTAGAAGTATCAAGGTCTACACCTGGTTCAAGTTCGTAGGTACGTTAGTTTTAATCGGCATCTTCGTCATGCTGTTATTGCGCCAGCAACGCGCGGCGGCAACGGCACCGGGCGCTCCCTCTACCTCTCCTGCGATAGCGCAGTCATCACCCGCACTGCCAACTCCGAAACCCACCGCCCTCATACCGACGTTGACCGCGCCAGCCGTGGAGGCTGATGATCCGGCAACCTCAGTAAAAGCGCCGGTCGCGTCCGCGCCGCAGGTGGGTGCGGACGGGATTGTGACATTTTCTGGGACAGGGACTCCAGGCTCCACAGTGGAAATCTGCGCTGCCGATGCCTGTATCGGGCATACGACCGTGGGGGCAGATGGCGTGTGGGCGTTCGCCGTGCAGCTTGCTCCCGGAGACTACAACTTTGGCGCACGTGCCGTTGACGCTTCTGGTGCGACGTTGATCGAATCGCCGCCGTTCAAATTCATTCTACCTGCGCCCAAACAACCTCCAACGCTCACCGCGCCGCAATCGGGTGCACTCATCGCCGGCAACCTGGTGACGTTCGCCGGAACGGGGACGCCTGGCGCGGAGGTCGAAGCTCTTGATCAAGAGCAAGTGTTGAGCACGACCGTGGTCCAGCCTGACGGAACCTGGACGCTCGACTGTCTGTGCGACTCCGGAACGCGCCTGCTCAGCGTGCAAAATGCCGGAGATCCTGAGAGTGCAAGCGAGGCTATCACCGTTCAGGTTGCTGTAGCCCCCGTCTCTATTCCCAAAGGCCTTGTGTGCAGTGAAGACATTGACATCCCGATGGGGACGGATCACGGAACCGTCTACGTCGTCGCGCCCTGCGAGTATATCGGGTTGATTGCTGCGCGCACTGGCGTCAAACTGGCGGATTTGCTCGCCGCTAACCCGCAGTTAACGGACCCCGATCGTATCGATCCGGGGCAAATCCTGAATTTGCCGCCACATTAGAAAAGAGCGCTTACAGAGTGCTATACGATAAGGGGAGAGCTTTGCTCTCCCCTTGTTTATTAGAATCAGGAATTCAATAAAAAAATATAACATGATTGTGTTTCTCCGTTTTTCCTTGTATAATGAAAATTGTGGTTTGACTTCCCCATTTTTAGCCAAGTCATACAGCTTTAGTCTACAAGGAGGCGATTCATGAACTGGTTGAGTTTTTTCATCGGATTACTCACGGGTTGGTTGATTGAACTGCTCATTGACTTTTTCTACTGGCGGCGTAGGCGCGCGATTTCGGTTCCAGAGGGTGAGGCGCGTACTGAGTTGGCCGCGATGGAGGCCAAAACCGGCCGGCTTGAAGCGCAATTGGTTGCTGCGGAGGATGATCAGAGGAAGTTGGCAGCCTGCGAACGCCAACTGCGCGATTGCCATGAGGCTCTGTCGCGCGTTCAGGCGCAGTTATCGACCAAAGAGAGCGAGGTTCAGCAGTTGCAGGCTTCACTGTCTGACTCGGAGATCCGCATCGCCGAACGCACCAGTTCGCTCGCGGCCCTGGCCGGATTCGACGCGCACAACCTACAGAAAATCGAAGGGATCGGCCCCAAGATCGCCAGCATCCTCAATGCGTACGGCATTCACACCTTTGCCGATCTGGCAGAAACGGCGGTCGAGGAATTGCAGAAGTGCCTTGCCGAGGCCGGTCCGCGCTATCGCCTGGCGAATCCGGAAACCTGGCCAGCGCAGGCGCGCCTGGCTGCTGAGGGCAAGTGGCTGGAATTGGACGAACTTCAGCGCAAACTGAAGGGTGGGCGTGTCCGGTCATAATCAGATTAACCGGGTGACTGTGACCCGCGCGAGTCGTGGAGGACAAATTATGGCTGCTGATCGAACATCCAGGAGTATCCGGGCGTACAACATCTTCAAATTGGGGGTGACGCTCATCTTGATCCTCATCATTATCATCCTGCTGCTGCGCGCGCGGACGGGTGTCACACCTGCACCGCAGGTTGTCGTAGAGCCGACCGTCGCCGTGGCTGCCCCCACGCTTTCGATGCCCGAAGTGAGCGACGATGGGACGGTGATGCTCTCCGGGACGGGGACGCCGGGTTCCAAAGTCGAAATCTGGGCGGGCGGCAAGAAGCTCGGCGAGGCCACCGTCGGGGCGGATGGCACGTGGTCGTTCACCGCCCCGTCGATGGAAGCGGGCGACTACGACTTCAGCGCGCGCGTTGTGGATGCCTCCGGCAAGACGCTGGCGGAATCCGCGCCGCTCAAGTTCACCGTGCCCGCCCTGGTCGAAGCGCCGACGCTGACCGCGCCCTTGCCCGGCGCCGCAATCACCGGCGATACAGTGACGCTTGAAGGGACCGGGCAGCCGGGCGCGGAGGTCGAAATCCTCGACAACGGCAAAGTCGTAGGCAAGGCAGTCGTGCAGGCCGATGGCACCTGGAAATTCGATTACAAGGTCGAGCCGGGCGCGCACTCGCTCGCGGTGCAGAACGCTGGGGATGCGGCGAGCGCCAGTGAAGCCATCAACGTCGAGGTTGCCACCGCTCCCAAACCGGCTGCCGCGACCGGCGTGTGCAGCGCGGGTAACATCCCGATGGGCATTGATCAAGGGGCGACTTACATCGTGGCGCGCTGCGAATATATGGCGCTCATCGCGCAGCGCACCGGCGTCAAACTCGCGGATTTGATTGCCGCTAACCCGCAAGTGACGAACCCCAGCCTGATTTACCCCAATCAAGTGCTCAATCTGCCGCCGCGATAGAAACCGTCCGGCAATGTGGAGTCAGGTGCAACGTGCTTCAGAAAGTGCGTTGCACCTTTTGTTTGTCGAACTATAATCAGGGATATTATCGCTCCACGTTCTGGGAAACAGGTACGTCAAACACCATCTCCTTGATGAGGTCATAATGTTCTACGCGATTCGAGAGCGGGCTGTGTCACACATCGTACAAGATCGAAAGTCTGGCCTTTACCGGCGCTCGTGGCTGGTCG
>JAKJAB010000028.1:12272-17640 GCA_022707725.1 Chloroflexota bacterium
GCGTTATAGGAGTGTCATCGTGGGCTGACGGCAGTCCGGTGACGACGGTGTCTGCTGCGACGGTCGTGGCAACACTGCCGCCTCTGCCGCTGCCGGAGCAAGGCGCGCGGTTCTCCCACGTGAGGCTGGAAGAGGGGCTTTCGCATGGATTGGTGCTGCGCGTCGTCCAGGATCAAGAGGGATTTATCTGGTTTGCCACGTCCGGTGGCCTGAATCGCTACGACGGCGAGAGCATCGTGGCCTACAAACACGATCCGAATGACCCGAACAGTCTGGGAGCCAATTCGATTTGGAGCCTGTTGGTCGATAGCACGGGCATTCTCTGGGTCGGCACCGAAGGCGGTGGCTTGAACCGCTTCGTCCGCGAGGAAAACCGCTTTATCCGCTACCTCCCCGATCCCACCGATTCGTACAGCATCGACGACAACCGCATCACGAACATCTACGAAGACCGCGCCGGCGATCTCTGGATCGGCACGGCGATTGGCGGCCTGAACCACTGGGAGCGGGCCGCCGGACGTTTCACCCATTATCAAAACGATCCCGATGACCCCACCACGATCAACAGCAACGGGGTGATGGGCATCCACGAAGATCGTGCCGGTATGCTGTGGGTGGGAACGCCGGTCGGTCTGAATCGTCTCGACCGGGCCACGGGCCGCTTTACCCGGTACGAGCCGAATCTTGATGACCCGGACAGCCTGGGTGCGAGCGCCGTCTGGACGGTCTTGGAGGACCGGCGAGGGATGCTGTGGATTGGGACGGCGGGTGGGGGAGTGGACAGTCTGGATCGAGAGACGGGGCGCTTCACCCATTATCGCAATGATCCCAACGACCCCACCAGCCTGAGCCACGATATGGTATTCACGCTCTACGAGGACCGGGCCGGCGCTCTCTGGATCGGCACTTACGGCGGTGGTTTGAACCGGCGCGATCCCGTGACAGGCCGCTTCTACCGCTATCAGCATGACCCGGCTGACGTGTACAGTTTGAGCACCGACCATGTGCGGGCGTTGTTTCAGGATCGCGACGGCAATCTCTGGATCGGCACCGAGGGGCAGGGCGTGAATATGCTCGCGCCGCTTTACAAGCCGTTTTTGCATTACCGGGCAGCGACGCCTCCCGCTCCGGGATTGAGCAACGCTTACGCTATGACCCTGTTGGAGGATGGGACTGGCAGTTTGTGGATCGGGACTTTGGGCGGCGGCGTCAATCGGTTGAATCTCGCCACGAGGCAGTTCGCCATCTATCGCCACGACCCGGCGGACCCGCGCAGTGTGAGTAGCGACAGCATCTACGGCATCTTCGCGGACCGGCAGGGCGTCATCTGGGTCGGCGCGGCGAATGAGGGCCTCAACCGTTGGGAACCGCAGACACAGACGTTCACGCGCTACCGTTATGATCCCAAAGATCCCCACAGCCTGAGCAACGACAGCATCTATGCGGTGTACGAAGACCGGCGCGGAAATCTGTGGGTGGGGACCAACGGCGGCGGGTTGAATCTCATGGATCGGGCGACAGGCCAGTTTCGCCATTTTCACAACGATCCCGCCGACGCGATGAGCCTGAGCAACGACCGGGTCACGCTCGTTTACGAAGATTCGGTGGGAATTCTGTGGGTGGGCACGGCCGGTGGGGGACTCAACCGCATGGAGTGGACCGGTGGGGATGCGCAGGCGCGATTCACACGCTATCAGAACGTCCCCGGCGATATACAGACCCTCAGCAGCGATGTGGTTTTCACCCTGTACGAAGACACTGCCGGCGCGCTTTGGGTGGGAACGGCCGACGGGCTAAATCTCTTCGAACGGGATACGGAGACATTCGCACATTACGGGGAGCGCGACGGCCTGCCCGATGCGCGCATCGCCTGTATTCGAGAGGACGCGCAGGGCAATTTGTGGTTGAGCACCGGGCGCGGATTGGCACGTTTCGATCCGCGCGTGGGCAGTTTCCGTACGTATGATCAACACGATGGCTTGCAGAGCAATCAATTTCACCAGGGCTCCTGTACAGGGGGACCGCAGGGCCAATTGTATTTTGGCGGCGCCAATGGTTTCAATGCGTTCGATCCGGCGCAGATTACGGATAATCCCATTCCCCCGGCCATTGTGCTGACCGCGCTCTCGGTAGGCGCCGATAACCGGCCCGTCCCTCTGCCCCTGGCGGCGGATGAGCCATTGGTTTTGCGTTGGCCCGACAGGTCTTTAGCTTTCGAATTTTCCGCGCTCAATTTCATCCAACCCTTCAAAAACACCTATGCCTTTAGACTCGAAGGATTCGACGCCGATTGGAACTACACGCAGCAGCGGTCGTTTGGTCGCTACACCAACCTGCCCGGCGGCACCTACGTGCTTCACCTGAAAGGTGCGAACAACGATGGCGTCTGGAATGAAACCGGTGTCGCGTTGACCGTGCGGGTCATCCCTCCGATATGGCAGCGTTGGTGGTTTCGCGGGTTGATCGTCGTGCTCATCAGCGGCATGGCCGCAGGGGGGTTTATCGGACGCATCAAGGCCGTCGAAGCCCAACGGCGGCATTTGGAGCAGGTGGTGGAGCAGCGCACCGTCGAATTGCGCGCCGCCAACACCAGCCTGCAAGAGCACGCGCAGGAGTTGGAGATGCGCAACACCGAGTTGGATGCCTTTGCGCACACCGTCGCACACGATCTGAAAAATCCGTTGGGTATAATCGTGGGCTTTAGCCTGGTGCTGGAATCCCATTTCGATGAGCTGTCTCCTAGCGTTGTGCTAGAGAACATCCAGCGCATCGCGCGTACCAGCAAGAAGATGAACTACATCATTGAGGAAATGTTGCTGTTTTCCAGGATGCGTGACGCGCAGGCCGTCGAAACGCAGGCCTTGGACATGGGGGCGGTGGTAAACGAGGCGCTGGAGCGCTTGCGCGCCACGGTCGGAGATTCTCAGGCCGAGATTCGCTTGCCGGACCATTGGGATGTGGCGTTGGGACACGCACCGTGGATCGAAGAAGTGTGGGCCAACTATCTCAGCAACGCACTCAAGTACGGCGGCGTCCCGCCCCGCGTGGAAGTCGGCTCTGCGCGATTGGACGTGGACTCGCCGGATTTGGAATCAGCGGCGTGCGCCTGGCAGGCTAAAATCCCCAATTCACAAGGAAAAGTGGTCTTTTGGGTGCAAGATAACGGCGCTGGCCTCACCCCTGAAGAACAAGGCCGCTTGTTCACCATGTTCACCCGCCTGGATGCCATCCACGCTAAAGGCCACGGCCTGGGACTATCGATTGTGCGGCGCATCGTCGAAAAACTGGGGGGTGACGTGGGTGTGGAGAGTACACCCGGCGCAGGTAGCCGCTTCTGGTTTGCGCTGCCAGCAGCGCCGTCGGATGACTCTTACCGGGCCACTGAAAAGGAGGTTCTATGAACACTTCATCAGTCGTTTTGCACGCTCAAGGCTTGACCAAATCCTATGGCAATGTCCGGGCGCTGCGCGGCGTCGATCTGGAAGTGCAACGTGGCGAGGTCTTCGGTTTCCTGGGGCCTAACGGCGCCGGTAAAACGACGACGATCCGCATTTTGCTCGACCTGATCCGGCCTGACGGCGGGATGGTGCGCGTGCTGGGACTCGATCCACAAAAGGACTCGTTGGCAGTGCGCGCTCGCTCCGGTTACCTGCCTGGCGAGTTGCACCTGGAGGACGCCGAAACGGTCGAAACCACTCTCAAACAGTTCAACGCGCTGCGAGGCCGCAAAGCCGACTGGACCTACGTCCGCGGTCTCGCCGACCGCCTGGACCTCGATTTGAAGACGCAGGCAAAAAATCTCTCGAAGGGCAACAAACAGAAAGCCGGCGTGGTGCAGGCGCTCATGCACCGGCCCGAATTGCTCTTGCTGGACGAGCCTACCAGCGGGTTGGATCCGCTGATCCAGCAGGAAGTGCACAAGCTGATCGGCGAGGCCAAAGCAAACGGCGCCACGGTCTTTTTCTCATCACACGTTATCGGGGAGGTGGAGCAACTGGCCGACCGCGTGGGCATCATCCGCAAAGGTGTGGTCGTGGAAGTCGCCGAAACGCAGGCGCTGATCAAACGGGCGCTACGCCGGGCCAGAGTCCGCTTTGGCGGCGGAATCCAGATCCCGGCGTTGGAAGGCATCCCCGGCGTCTCCATACTGTCGCGCGGCGCCGATTCTGTAACGCTGCAGATCGAGGGCGAGATGGACGCTCTGATCAAAGCCCTGGCGAAATTCCCCGTGATCGAATTTGAGACTGAGCGTCCATCGCTCGAAGAGATTTTCCTGGCGTATTACGAAAGGTAGGCGACTATGTTCACCATTTTCAATCAATCCATGCGGCGCTGGAAGTGGCAGATCGTCGGGTGGGGCAGCAGTCTGCTGATCATCGCTGTCTATTTGATGTGGTTGTACAAGCCGATGGTGGAGCAGCAGGCGCAGCTCAAGAACCTGTTCGACGCCTACGGCAAGGAAATGCTCTCGTTTTTTGGCGGCACGGTGGACATTTTCTCGGCGGGCGGCTACCTGAACTTCGCCTTCTTCTCTTACGTACCGGTCGCCATCGGCATCCTGGCGCTGCTGCTCGGCTCCGGGCTGGTGGTGGCGGATGAAGAAAAGGGTACGCTTGACCTGATTTTAGCGCATCCCGTCACCCGCACAGCGTTGTTCTGGGGACGCTGGCTGGCGCTCGTGGCAACGCTGATCGCCGTGCTCCTGCTGACGTGGTCCGGCTTTGCCGTGGGACTGTCCTGGACGGGACTGGATACAACCGTCTGGCAGGTGCTCCTGCCGCACATCTCGCTACTCTCGATTCTGGTTCTGTTTGGCACGCTGGCGTTGTTCCTCAGCCTCCTGTTGCCTTCGCGCACACTGGCTGCCAGTGTGACCGGTGCGCTGTTGGTGGTGAGTTACATCCTCACATCGCTGGCGTCGGTCAACGACACCCTGGAACCGCTCAACACATTCTCACCGCTGAAGTACTACCAGGGCGGTAGCGCCATCAATGGGCTAGAGTGGGGGCCTTTGCTCAGCACGCTCGGTATCGCACTGTTCTTCGGTGCGCTGGCCTGGCTGCTGTTCCTGCGCCGTGATATTCGCGTCAGTGGCGAAGGCAACTGGCGGCTGCCCTTCTTGAGTCGTAAGATGAAAGCCTCAGCCGCCAATCACGCGAATCTCCGCTAATTTCCGGCGGATTGTGATCTGCTTTAAGCGTTGAAGAAGAGCTATTATCGAAGGAGCGTATGTGGAAGTATAACCGGATATTCCTGGCGCTATGTGGCGCTGCGTGTTTGTTGAGCGGATGTGCGCTCGCGCCTACTGCGGCGGAGCGTGAGGGCGTCGGGGACTCGCGACAACTAGCACCCTCTGCTATCGCGGAGC
>JAKJAB010000028.1:17704-18046 GCA_022707725.1 Chloroflexota bacterium
TGCCGGATGCGGCGTCTTCCCCGTCGACAATATCTGGAACACCCCGGTGGACACTTTACCCGTCGATGCGAACTCCGCCGCCTACGTCGCCACGATTGGCGCGAGCGCGAATGTGCACGCAGATTTCGGTTCCGGGTTGTGGGATGGTGGACCGATCGGCATTCCGTATGTGATCGTCCCGGGAACGCAGCCGCGCGTGCCGGTGACGTTTGACTACGATGACGAAAGCGATCCTGGCCCCTATCCCATTCCACCGGATGCCCCAATCGAAGGCGGGGCGGAAAGCGATGGAGACCGGCACGTTTTGGTTGTGGATCGCGCCGCCTGCGTGTTGTATGAGTT
>JAKJAB010000290.1 GCA_022707725.1 Chloroflexota bacterium
ATCATAGGTTTATGGTATCATAACGCGATAGTGTTGTCAAGCGATACGAAAGGTTTTTCTGAGACTCATTCCTTCCGCGCGCCTTCAAGAAATTGATTCGTGAACGCCTCTTTTGCCTCCACCGGCCCGGCGAGCGCGCCATACTGCAACAGCGAATCAACAAGGGCCTGCCACTGCTCTTCGGTCTGCCAGCCGGTGCCGAATTCATCCGTAAGCGGCGTGTGCGCGTCGGTCAACTCGGTTTCCAGCATAAAACGCATGTGATCGCGGTCTGTTTCCGGCCCGGTGTATTTGAGGACGATGTCCACGGCCTCTTCCACGTGCGCTTCGGCGTAGGCGATGCCGCGCAGCGCGGCGCGCAGGAAGCGTTCGATGCGTTCCGGGTCCTGCGCGATTTTGTCCGGCGTGGTCACGTAGGTCAGTCCCAGGGTGGGGATGCCGTAATCGGCGGCCTCCCATTGCGTCAGCTCGTAGCCCCAACTTTGCAGTAGATACGGCTCGTTGGAGTTGTAGACCGGGTACACGTCCACCAGGCCCTCGCTCAACACGCGCGGGTCGAAGCCGACGTTGATCAGTTCAACGTCGTTCTCGGTCAGCCCAACCGCATCGAGCAAAGCCAGCAAGTCGGGCGGCGGCGTGCCCTTGAAGCCGACCGTGCGCCCGGCCCAGTCCTGCGGCGTCCGCAACCCACTCTCCTTCAGCGCGACGTATGCCTGCTGTCCACGCTGCCCGATGAGGGCGATGGAGACGAGCGGCAGACCGGGGTCCGCGCGGCGCTTGAGCAGCACGGCGGCATCTTGCGTGGTCACATCCACCGTCCCGGCGACGAGCAGTTGCAGATGCTCGCCCTTCCCGGCCGTGTGGCGGATGTCCACCGTCAGCGCCTCTTCGGTAAAGAACCCCTTCTCCTGCGCCACGTACACGCCCACGAACGGCAGACTCGCCTGCGGAACGTAGCCGGCCATAAACACCAGGCTCTTCGCTTCCGGCGTTGGCTTCGGCGCGCACGCCGTCGTCAGCAATACAACCAACATCCACACAACAAAAATGCGTCTCATACACCCCCCTTAGAAAATAGCCTCAACGGATCGAACGGATTCAACGGAAAAATATCCGTTGAATTCCGTTGAATCCGTTGAGGAAATCCTTTTCATCCTCGTTGGTGTGGGGTTCCACATGGAAACTCCACAGGAAATCAACCTCGGAACACGCAGAACACACGGAATCGAAAAACAAAAATCTGCTGAATCTGCTCAATCTGCTGACAAAGAAACGTTGCGACGCCAAAAAATCACCCGTTTTTCCAGCGCAATAACCAGGACGTACAGCCCGATGCTCATCACCGCCGAGCAGAAGACGGCGGCGAAGAGCATCGGCAAATTCAGATTGGCGTAGGCCAGCCACATCGCGCGCCCCAGCCCCGCCGACGCGCCCGCCCATTCGGCGACGACCGCCCCGGTCACCGCAAGCGGCGCGACGACCTTGAGTGCGGCAAACAGATACGGCAGCGCCGAAGGCCACCGGGCGTGACGAAACACCTCCCACCGCCCGGCGTGCAGCGAGTGGAACAGCGCCAGCGCTGCGTCATCCACGGCGTGCAAGCCGCTGTGGACGTTGATCAGCACCGGGAAGAACGTGAGCAGTGCGGTGACGATCACCTTGGGCAGCGGCCCGAAACCGAGCCAGATTGTGAGCAGCGGCGCAATGGCGACCATCGGCGTGGCCTTGACGAGGATCGCCAGCGCCAGCACGCCGCGTTCCAGGTGGACCAGAAACGTGATGAGCGCCGCCGTCGCAACGCCGACGACCAGCCCTAGCAGCAGCCCGCCGAGCGCCTCGCCAAGCGTGACCAGCGCCGCGCCCGATAGATAGCCTGCGTTCTGCCACAGCCGCCCCGCAACCACCGACGGCGCCGGCAGGATGTAGACCGGCGTCTGCTCGACCCGCACCGCAACCTCCCACGCCAGCAGCGCCGCTCCGACGATCCCGGCGGCGGAAATTACATCGCGTTTTGGCGTGGGTGTAGACCCGTTATGCATTTATGGCTCCTGCATCGTTTTCAAACCACGAATCTTCACACTTTGATTTGGTACACGGATTAACACGGAAAACACGGATTTTCTCCTAAAAATCTGTAGAATCGGCGTCCGTCAAATCCGTGTACAATTCTCTGGTTCTTGATTGCAAAAATCAGTTCAATCCGTTGACACTTCCCTCGCGCAGCACAGCCCGCAGGTGGCGGATGATGGCGGCGGTTTCTGGTGCGGTCTCGTCGCGGGGATGGGGGTGCGCGATGTCCACGGTTGCCAGGATACGTCCGGGGCGCGCGCTCATCACGACGACGCGGCCGGCCAGGCGCGCGGCTTCGACGATGTTGTGCGTTACCCAGAGTACCGTCGGGCGGAAGGTCTGCCAGAGGCGCAGCACCTCGTCGGCAAGCGTCTCGCGGGTCAGCTCGTCCATCGCGGCGAACGGTTCGTCCATCAGCCAGAGCCGCGCCCCTGTTGCCAACGCGCGGGCCAGGGCGACGCGCTGCTGCATCCCGCCGGAGAGCGTGCCGGGGTACGCCTGGGCGAAGTCCGCCAACCCAACAATGCGCAACAAGTCTGCGGGATCGGGTGCAGTATGGCGTCCATTTTGACGATTCGCCGCTGTGTTGACGCGCTGCGGCAGGCGGACGTTGTCCAGCACCGTTTGCCAGGGCAGCAGGGCCGGATTCTGCGCCATCCATGCGATGTGCTTGGCCTTGCGCGCTGCGCCGGGTGGGGCGTCGTCCAAGCGGATGTCACCCACGGTCGGCGGCATCTGGTCGGCGATGAGCCGCAGCAGCGTGGACTTGCCGCAACCACTTGGCCCGATCAGGCAGACGAATTCGCCCGTCGCCACCTCCAGGGTGAAGGGCGTGAGTGCGACGAGAGGCGCTTGCTTGCCGTCGAAGGTCTTGGCGACGCCGCGCAGTGCGATATTCATTGTTGTTCTCTGTGCGCGATCATCTTCGCCGGCGGGATGCGGAAGGCTTTCCAGGCCGTTGAATGGACATCGCCGGATTGTACCGGCGTGCCGAGGTAGCGGGCGTTAATCCGCGTGCGTAGCCCTTCGATGCCGCCGGGGATGCTTTCGGCGCCGAGCGGTTGCGCCTGCCCGCGCACCAGGATGCGACGCAGCGGCGGCCACGGCTCGTCGATGGTAAGCGCCACCGCCGGGTTCTGCGTGACGAAATCCGCCCACGCCGAACCGGGCCACGCGGCGACGAGGAACGCCGCGTCGCGCCACTCGTACCACACGGGCACGACGTGCGGCGACCCATTCGGGCGGATGCAGGCCAGCCGCGCGGCCCACGGCCCGTCGAGGAACGCGCGCAGTTCGGCTTCGGGCATGGGGATGCTCGGCCCGTGCGGGTGGGGTTGCGCGGCGCCGTAAGGTGTGTAGCTGAGCGCGCCGAGGCGATAGGAGAGCCGCGCGGCCATTTCGCGCAAACCGGACAACAACGAGGCTTCGTGGCCAGCATTCCAACGGAACGCCGGGATGCTCGCCAGCAGCGCCGCTTCCGGGCGTTGACCGTCGGGGCACACTGGCACGGCCAGCGTGACAGCGTCGTCGTCACTGACGCGGGCCATAGTCTGGCGGCGCGTTTGTTGGAGCGCGCTGTGCAACGCCGCGGCAGGCTGTCCCACCGTGCGTTCCAGGCCGGACGGCGTGAGACCCGCCAGCAGCGCCAACCCCGCCGGGTGCGCCGCAGCGGGCCGCCGTTGACCGGCGGGTACAGCGCAGCGCACGGTTTGCATGGACGGCGCTTCGGCCAAAATCAGCACGTCGGCATCCGCGAGCGTTGCTAGGGCGAGCGTCTCTGCGGGTGGAACACGCGCCGTCTCTTCGTAAAAGGCGTTAACAAGCGCGTTGATCCCCGTGGGGCGCGCCTGACCGAGCGCCTGCGCGCGCAGTCCGATGCGATAGGGCTGGCGTGTGTCCGTCTGCTCGATGTACCCTTGTGACTTGAGCGTGTTGAGCAACGCGTGGAGTGCGCTGTGTGGAATGTCCAGCGTCTCGGCCAACTGCCCGGCGGTCAATCCGCCCGGCGCGGCGGCCAGCGATTCCAGGATGTGCAGCGTGCGTATCGACGCCGGAACATGATGATGGTAGTCCATAACTATTCTCCATTTGGATGGATATATATCCACTATAATGGATATATATAGCGTGTCAACTCACATTTTTGCTTCGAACGGATTGTCAAATAATGAGCCTGACGTGCATCAGGAGCAGGGTCAGCCGTCCCTACGGGACGGGGAAGGAAGGCACACCTTGTCCCCCGACGCTCAAGCGTCGGGCAACGTTCAGATGTCCCTACGGGACAGGCCTCTTCGTCCCGTAGGGACGCCTGAATGTCGGCAGGAGCCTTAGCGCCTGCTTAACGTAGGCGCCTCTGCGCGTCCCGTAGGGACGCCTGAATGTCGGCAGGAGCCTTAGCGCCTGCTTAACGTAGGCGCCTCTGCGCGTCCCATAGGGACGCTTGAGTGTTGGCAGGAGCATTAGCGCCTGCTTAATGTAGGCGCCTCTGCGCGTCCCGTAGGGACGCCTGAATGTCGGCAGGAGCTTTAGCGCCTGCTTAACGTAGGCGCCTCTGCGCGTCCCGTAGGGACGCTTGAGTGTCGGCAGGAGCTTTAGCGCCTGCTTAACGTAGGCGTCTCTGCGCGTCCCGTAGGGACGCCTGAATGTCGGCAGGAGCATTAGCGCCTGCTTAGGAATGAGAATCAAATAACTGTCCGGGCGGGCAGGGCGCGGTAATTCCATTGCGGCAGGACAGCATCAAAAACA
>JAKJAB010000291.1 GCA_022707725.1 Chloroflexota bacterium
CATCAACGCGCCGCTGGCAAACAAAGCGATCACGCATAGCGCTGCCACGACGAGCAGTACGATGACGAGCGCCAGTGCATCAGCGCTCTTGAGCAGTTTGACCAGTTGGATCACTGTGGCAACGACCGCACCCAGGGCAATTAGCTTGTGGACGTTGAACAGAAGGCCGTTGTACGGCTTGCCCAAATGGCTTACCCAGAAGCCAAAAGCCAGCGTCAGAATAAAGGCAATGCCGGGCCATAAGAATTTGGCTAACACAAACAACCTCCTTTCGCGCATTTGAATAAAATCCGAGCGACCAACAGATGCCAGATCATCCAGAACAAGCCGGCCACAGCCAGAAGCAGGTACACCCGCACGGCAGGCCGTAGAGGGAAAGTGAGACAGTAAAGCAGATCACAACCACTTGCCAGCAGCCCTACGATGGCAGTGGCCCGGTTGGAACGCAGCAGAACGAGCGAGAACAGCAGTCCCGCCAGGGCGATGAGCAGCAAACTGACGTATGCGCCCGTACCGGGGAAGGCCGCCTGCGGGTCGTTGGTCGCCAGGACAGCCTGTCCAACCGTCAACAATTCGGCTTTTTGCGCCTCGGAGGTCGCCGTGGCGTAACGTTGGCTTAACGAAAGCATCGTCAGCGATATGTTGGAGGCGAAGCTAACGGCAATGCCGCCCAATCCACTGGACAGAGCTACGAGCGCCAGGCTCTTGTTCCTCTGCCAGAAGGCTACGCTCAAAGCCAGGAAGAGCAGTCCCACCAGGAAGTAATTGACCAGGTCGAAGACAGCCAGGTAGGCCAGACCGATGATGAGACTGGTCTGCAAAAGGGCGTACCATTCCGCTACCGATTGAGGAGCGGCCTCCATAAACAGTGAAAGCTCCGCGCCGATGTTGCGCCGGAAGAGCACGGCCGCCACCAAAGCGGCGATCGCGCCAGTTTTGTAAAGCAGTTTCCAATCAGGTCGACGACGATGATCGTATCCGATGCGGCAAAGCGCGCCTCGATCAAATCGAAAGGCCCCCACCCATCGATGATCCACCGATCCTCGGAAAGGATGTAATCATGTTGGCGCTTGATTTCGTCGTAGGAAGCCGGAGTCCAACCGGGCTTCCGCTGGATCTGGTCGATGGGGAAGAGCGGCAACTGCCGCGCGCGGCTTAGCTTGCGGCACATCGTAGATTTTCCACCGCCTGCATTTCCGATGACAGCAACACAGGTCATAGCATCGTTCTACCGAAGTTTTATCGCCACGTCGTTCGCCCAAACGCGGATTGCGTCCCAGTCGCGTGCATCGCTGGCCGGTGCGCCGTGCAACGGGCTGGCTGGTAGAGCGCCAAGCAGATTGTCGGGGAAGCGCAACGTAGCTGGGTCGTACTTCCCGCCGAATAGTTCCGCCGCCACCGGCTTGAGCCAGGGATACTTGCTTAACTCCTGATCGAGCTGCGCGCGCACGTCGGGAGTGGCCATCTCCTCCAGGCGCGTGGGGCCAAGGGAGAACACGGCGACAGGACGCTGTGCCAGGTCCGCCTGGAATCGCGACAGGAAGCGCTGCGCGTCCTTGAGCCAACGTCCGATGTAGAGGGGCGCACCCAGCACGACAGCGCGGTAACCTTCCAACGCGCGCACCTGCTTGGCAGGCCTTACGTCCACCTGCAAGCCATTTTCGCGCAGTGTTTCCGCGACGCGCTCGGCAACCTCCCGTGTGGACCCGTAACGTGTTACATAGACGACAAGAATTTTATCCGACATAGCATCCTCCTCCAAAAACAGTCCTACTTGAACGCTTAAGGCAGATCACAATCCGCCGTTCTCGCAGCGCCGCACTGTGATCCGGTGCAAACATTTTTCTCGTTTCGGTCACATTCCCTTTGTGAGCACGCCACGCACAAACAACCCCAGTGGGACAAAGCAAATCAACCCCATCACCAGGATGACCACGAAATCGCCTGCCGGAAACGGCACACCCGCCAGCCAGGGCTGCAAGAGGAAAAGCACCAGCAGCCCAACAAACAGCATGCTGGCCTGGAAGAGCAATCCCGCGCCGCTGACGTAGCCGAGCGCCCGCTTCCGCCAGAGCCAAATCCCGCCCGCCACCCAAAGCGGCGTGCAAACGAGGTCGGCAATCAACACCGCCATTTCCGCTCCGGTGACCACCTGCCCACCCGTCAACACACCCACAATCTGGGCGACCGTGCGTAGGAAGAACAAGCCGCCCAACCCCGCCAGCACACCTCCGGCGAATTTCTCCGGTACAGCGCCGGTGAGGTGCTGGCGAACAGCGACCGCGTCAATACTGGTGAGCAGGCGGATGACGGCATAGCTGCTCAGAGCGACCTGCGCCACGTACACGACGAACTGCACTGTCCACGGCAACGCGACCGCATAGGCAATTGCGTTGTAGATCACGTAGAGCAGCGCCCCCGGCCAGAACAGCAGCCCGGCGAGTTTGCCACGCCGCGCCAGCGCCATCGCGCCGAGTAACAGCGGCAGCCCGATGAACAAGTCGACCACGTCATTGGCAACGAACGCTTGCTTTAATTCTTGTGTGGGATAGAGCGCCGCTGAGAAGATTAGACCTGCTAATGAAACCACGATCATCAGCAGTGCGACAAGGTACGAGAGGACATAAGCCAAAGCAATCTCACGCTTCAAAAACGTGACAGGTGCCTGGTTGTGCATAATGCCACCTCTTACCCGAGTTTGCTGTAAATCGCTTCGGCCCAGGCGCGGATGGCATCCCAATCGCGGTGATCAGGGGTGCTGCTCGCCATCCCACCGACCGGGATTTTCATCAAGGGGAAGAGCCGTTTGAATTCTGGGGTATCGTTCAGCACCGCGCCGGCAAAGACGCCGACATCCAGCGGCCCAACCTCCGGCGCAACCTGGCGCAGCTTGTCGATGTAGCCCTGTACGGACTGGCGGTTCTCCTCCGTATCCTCGCACGCCGCCAGACAGACGATAAAATAAGCTACCGGCAGCTTCGACAACACCTGACGATGCCGTTGAATGAAACGTGTGACCTCGCCTGCCAGTTGCCCGGCGTGAATCGACACGCCGACCAGCACCGCGCTATAGCCGCTAAGGTCGCGCGCTGCTTTGGCGCGCATCACATCCACGTCTGCACCTTGCGCGCGCAGCGTCTCCGCCATCGCTTCGGCGACGCCACGCGTGGCCCCCGTCCAGGTTGCGTACACGATCAAAACTTTGTTGGTCATTTCGCCCTCCTTTGGCACAATTCATAGCATAATACGATCCAGCGATGTAGAAAGTCTCAATGTCGGAAGGCGTGGCGTCGTACCTGGCTTTTGCCCTGTCCAACACAAACTTGGGTATGTATCGCTGAAAGCGCAACATTCTAGGCAAAAGATCGTATTATTCTATTATATCCAGAAATACACACTGGCTATAAAAAAGTTGGCAACATCACAACGCATGAGGGGGTAACAGGATGTCTGAAGGAGAACGTAAATTTTACGAGCAGGCCGAGGAAGCAGGGGAAACCACGACACAGGATACCTGGAGCGAGGTTGGTCAGCAGTTCGCGCATCTGGGGGAGAATATCGCGGCGGCTTTCAACTCGGCGTTGAAGGACGAAACGACACAAGGGTTTATGCAGCAGATGCGCGTGGGACTGGAGAAGATGGCCGGGGCCATCGCCAAGGCAGTGGACGATGCCGCCCACTCCCCGGAGGGCCAGAAGTTCCGCCAGGAAGCCGAGAAAGCTGTGACCTCAGCCGCCACAGCCGGCAAGCAGACCGTGGAAACCGTGCGCCCGCAACTGCTCTCGGCGATGGAGCAACTCAACGTCAAGATACGCGAGATGCTCGACCGCATGAGCCAGGCGCAACCAAAGACGGCAGCACCGGCGCCGGAACCGGAAGCCAAGGACACGCCGCCTGAGAATGAATCGATCGATCCGATGCAGGTATGGTGATTCGGCTCACCCGCCCGGCGTGATCGAGCCAATCGCCATAAACGAGAAGATCAACACATCCTGCAAGAAGTGGATGAGCCAGGCCCAAAAGAAACCGCGCGTTTCCAGCATCGCCTTGCCCATCATCCAGCCGAGAAAACTCGCCAGCAGCACGCCGATGACGCCGTAAGGCACGCCAAAATAATGCCCCAGGCCGAAGAAGACGGCCGTAAGCCATAGCGCCTGCTGTGGGCCAATGATGTGTTCCAATCCGGCCAGCAGCGACGCGCGATAAGTCAGCTCTTCGTTGAAGGCGTTCATCGCAGCGAGAAGCAGCACGGCCGGCAGCAGCGGCAATGCGCCGGCCAATGCCGCCGGGGTTGGCCGCCCGCCGAGGATGAGGAAGAGCAGCGTCCCCAGGCTGATGTAGAGGGCGAACTGCCCGCCGAATTTGGTCCACGGCTCAGACTTGGAGATACCGAGCCAGCGCTCGGGCGCGCTGGGCGCATCGAGCTGCCCGCGCGTGAGGAAGAAGTCGGTGCGCCGGTAGCCGAGGAGCAGCAGCACGCCGATCATCAGCAGAGAGACGATCAGCCGCCCCAACTGTGCGCCCAGCATACTCGTCGTGAACGGCGCGTCCGCTCCGCCGAACCAGCCTTGCCACAGCGCGGAGCCGGTCAACCGGCCCACCACCATCTCGAAGCCGAAGATGGCCAGCAAGAGCAGGATAAAGTTGCGCAGTGGACGCAACGCTTGCCAGAACAGCGTTACCACAGCCAGCCCCGCCAACAGACCGATCTTGGCCCACCCTAGCAGTCTGTCGGAGAGAAAGTGGCCTGGGCATCAATACATACGGAGTTGAGCCACTCTCACCCGAATTTTGATT
>JAKJAB010000292.1 GCA_022707725.1 Chloroflexota bacterium
GACGGTCTTGATGGAAGTCATCCGCAGCATCGCGCCGGTCAGCATCGCCATGGGGTTTGTGTAGTTGAGCAGCCACGCGTCCGGGCACACCGCCTCCATGTCCCGGGCGAAGTCCAGCATCACCGGGATGGTGCGCAGCGCGCGGAAGATGCCCGAAGGCCCGCGCGTGTCGCCGACGTTGGTGTCCACGCCGTATTTTTTGGGGATGAGGATGTCGTGTTGCCACACGTCCACGCCGCCCGCCAGAATCGTGACGATGACGGCGTCGGCGTCCTTGAGCGCCTCGGCGCGGTCCATCGTCGCCATCACTTTGGCCGGGCGCTGGCCCTCGTCCACAATCCGGTTCACCGCCCGGTTGATGAAATCCAGCCGCTCGGCGTCGATGTCCATCAATGCCAGCGTTGCGTCCTCCAGCAAAGGGAACGTTAAAATATCGCGCACCAGACTGCGCGTGAAGCCGAAACTACCGGCGCCGATAAAAGCGATTTTTGTCATAATGTATAGCCTCCATGAGAATATGGTAATGGGTAAAAGGTAACGAGTAATGGGTAAAGAGTAATGGGTAACGAGTAATGGGTAAAGAGTAATCGGTAATGAGTAGAGCATATTCCCTTACTCCCTACTCCCTACTCCTTACTCCCTACTCCTTACTCCCTACTCCCTACCCCTTTCTCGTTCGTTTCTTTAGGATCAGGATTTCCGGACTGAACCGGCGTCACCAGGACTTTGTCGACCCGGTGTCTGTCCATATCCACGACTTCGAAGCGCAGATAGCCGCACTCGAACCATTCGCCCGATATGGGGATGCTTTCCATGTAGTAGATGATGAATCCGCCCACGGTTTGGTAGTCGCCCAGCTCTTCGTCGGGCAGTTTTTCGATGTCGAACAGCTTTTTCAGGCGGTCGATGGGTAGCATCCCATCTAGTAGCCAGGAGCCATCTTCGCGCTGAATGGCTTCGGGTTCTTCGGGTTCGTCGATGCCAGGTAGATCGCCCACGATGCTTTCAAGAATGTCCGTGTCGGTGACCATGCCCTGGATGACGCCATACTCATCGATGACGACGGCAATGTGGGTACCCTTCTGCTTGAACAGGTCCAGCAATTTCAGCGTTGACATATTCTCCGGCACGAATAGGGGTGGGCGCGCCAGGGTGCCAAGTTCCATAGGTTTACCGGTCAAGCGCTGTTCCAAAATGTCTTTGGCGTACACGACGCCGTGAAGGTTGTCCAGATCGTCCTTGCTGAGCAGGAAGCGCGAGTAGGGGCTGAGGATGATTTTTTGTTGGGTGACTTCCGGCGGATCGTCCAGGTCAAGCCAGATGATTTGTGGGCGCGCTGTCATGACGGCGCCCACCCGTTGTTCGTCCAGCCGGAGCACGCTTTCCAGGATATCCTGCTCGGTCTCCTCCAACGCGCCGCTTTGCGTGCCCTGTTCGATCAGGATTTCGATTTCTTCCTGAGTGATCATCGGCTCGGTAGAGGGCTTGATTTTCAGCAGCCACAGCACGAAGTTGGTAGAGAGGCTCAGCAATTTGACCAACGGGGAGGCCAATGCCGACAGGAAATTCATTGGGGCGGCCACAACGATGGCAATCCGCTCTGCGCTGTTGAGCGCCAGCCTTTTCGGCACCAGTTCGCCGATGATAAGCGACAGATAGCTGAGGATGATGACCACCACCCCCACGCCGATGGCTTGACTGTACGGTTTAAGTGCGGGGATTGCGTCTAGCCAGGTGGCGATGGTGCGCGCCAACGTCGCGCCGCCGAACGCACCGGACAAGATACCAATCGATGTGATGCCGATTTGAATCGTTGCCAGGAATCGGTTGGGATCGTCGGCGAGTTTCAACGTCAACCGGGCATAACGGTTGCCCGTCTCCGCCAACTGTTGCAGGCGCGTCTTGCGGGCTGAGACAATCGCCATCTCGGACATTGAGAAAATACCATTCGTGATCAGTAAAAGAGCAATAATCAAAATCTCTAAGACCGGGTCGTTCATCACACTCCTGGTTTTGTGTTGGTGTTACATGGTGTTTCTGGGATAGCCGTTATCATATCATAACATACAATATTTGCATCATTGCGGAACTCGCCGATCATCTCGAATCCGTGCTTCAGATAATAGTGGATGGCCCAATGATTGTGCGCCATCACGCCTCCCCAGAGAATCACCCGGCACCGCCCGAAACGACGTGCGAGATCGAATACGAGAGGCAACAATCGCGATCCCAGACCGCGATTTTGGTAGGCATCGGCGATGGTTGGCCCGAAGCGACAATCGGTTGCGGCGTTCAGGGGGATATCGTAGCTGTAGTAGCGAGTCACGTCGTTGTCGGTCAAGTCGAAACTCAGCTCGAACAGGGCAACGATGCATTCACCCGCCGTAGCAACCAGCCGCAGTTTGTCGTAGCGCGCGATGGCGGCGCATAGCTCCTGCGCCATCACCAGGTCGTAGCTCGGAAAGGTGGAGAACGCGCGCGTCTGTGGCGATAGATCGGCCAGGAATGTGACGAGTTGCGTGGCGTCGTCCGGCTGCAGTGGGCGGAAGGTGAGTTTCTCGCCGGAGGGCAGTGTCACGATGCGATAAAAGTCGCCGGGACGTGCGGCGACGTCGGCCAGGGTGAGAGGGCGCGCCTGATGCAGGTCGTTCATCGTTCGATGCGCGTTTTATTGCCCGATCGGCCAGCGTAATACCATTTGCCGTTGCGCCTCCGTCTCTGGCGAGCGACTGCGGGCAAAGGGTGTGTTGGCCCGTAGATCACGAATGGTCTCCAACGCCTCAGCGCCGTCCATCCCGTGCCGTACCAGATAGCAGCCGATGACGGTTCCGGTGCGCCCCATACCAGCCAGGCAATGCACGTAGACGCGCTGTGAGCGGCGCAGCGCATAATCCAGCGTGTTCAGAACGTTCATCATTTCGTCAGGGGGCGGCGTGTCGAAGTCGGAGATCGGCATCCGCTGATGGTGCGCTTTCCCTATCAGTTTGTCGGCGTAGGACAACGCCTCGTCTGGCTTGGTCAAATCCACGAAAAGCTGGATACCGGCCTGCAACAGTCGCTCCAGCTTATCGTGGGTGATGTGCGCCCAGCGTGGCGCAGGGTAAGGCCCGGCCAGTAGAAAGCCAGGCTCTACCCAATACGCTTCGGGGAATGGCGTCTCCATTTAGCTCAACGAACTCTTGCTGCGCGTCTTCTGCAACTCGACCTGCGGCATCCGCCGGGCGAGCAAGTCCAGCGACAGTTCGATAGACTCGCGGGCCTCGTCGGGGATGGTGGTGCCAATGGTGACCATGTCGCAGTCGCGGATGGTGTTCCACACGAAGGCCAGACCGACGATGGGCATGAGCCGCCCCGCCGCCAGAGGTTTGATGGTCATCACGGGCTTCTTGGCGTCCCGGATGATGCGCTGCACCCAGTCCACTTCCACCTGCATCAGGAATCCGGCGGCGTTGTAAATCTGGATGTACGTTTCGACGTCGGCTTCCATCTTGTCGGCGTAGACGACCGTCTCCGGCATGTGCGTGGAAAGGCCGGGAATCATATCTCGCTCGCGGATCAGCGCCGTGTACTTGTCCAGGTCGCGGATGGTCTTGGTCATCCGGTCGGCCAGTGCGTCGGTGACGGCCTGGTGCGGCATACAGAACGTGGCATGGTATTTCTCCTTGCACGTGTCGAACACGCGCTCCGGCTCGGATTCCGCCGGGCCGCCGGGCATGATGTTGAAGTGCGGCGTGACGATGCGCGTGATGGCCTTGCCGCTGCGTTGTTCGGCGTCTTGCAGCGCCGCTTCCAGCTTGTCGTTCGCCGGTCCCATCACCGCATCGACGCCGTATTCCAGGAACACGTCCAGGATCGCGGCGATGGTTTGCGGATTGTGGTGCGTTTGAATCCATTTGTCCTTCGCCAGACTGGTGTGCGACCAACCGAGGAACCAGTTGGTGCCGATCAACAACCGGGGCAATGAAACCCCTCCCACTGTAGTGCGCGGAAATTCAGACATTATGTAGCCTCCTAAAATGGTCAACGGATTGAACGGATTAGGATTTATACGGCAAAGGTTCCAGCCGTATCTTGTCCTTCAATACTTCGTATTCTGGGTCTTTGTGAACCAGGATTGCATTGTGTGCGGCGGCAAAGCCTGCAATCAATGCATCAGCAAAGGATATGCGATGTGCGGCCTTGAAACGAGCAGACAACCGCAGTATGATCTCATCGACTTGCCATAGTATCGTGAGTGGTAGGCTTCGAATCAGATGATACCGTTTGTCTGCAATGATCGGACCTTGCTCCTGAAGTGTAATGTAGTAGGTTTCCATCAGCGTCACAAAGGGCACCAAAACAGTCTGCTCGCCCAAGAGGGCGTGAACCTGCTCCACTCCAGGTTCTTGTTCGATGAAAGCAATTAGCGCCGATGTATCCAATAGATACGAAATGCTTGTGCGTGGATTATTCTCGGTATTCACGAGTTCGCTCTTCGGCGCGTTCAGCCATCAATCGCTCGAATAGACGTCCCTGCGTTCTGTCTGCTTGTAGTGCGGTTATGGTTTCCGCTAAAGATGCTGAAGGCTTCTTCTCCCTCTGTTTGTAAACAAACTCGGAATGTGCTGTTTGCGTTTGGCGTGTGCTGATAAATAATGCGAAATCTAGCACTTCCGCTGCCTGTTCGACCGGCAATTCTTCAATCACGTTGAGCAAAGCGGATTTGACATCCACTGCTGGCGCTTCATTTGTCAGTGCCATTTTCGCCCTCCTGATTCTCATCTGGATAATAGCCTATC
>JAKJAB010000293.1:0-4423 GCA_022707725.1 Chloroflexota bacterium
GCAGCCCGGTGGAGATAACCTTCACCGCCTTCGACGACAAAACGGCGACCGGGCGCGTGACCGAGATCGCCGTGCGCGGCGAGGCGCTCTCGGGCAGCGACGTGATGTACCGCACCATCATCGCCCTGGACGAACCCGACCCTGACCTGCGCTGGGGGATGACCGTGCGGGTGACGATTCCGGTAGAAACGGCGCAGTAGGAGGCCGCGATGATCGTCGAAACGCGAGGGCTGGTCAAAGTCTATCCGATGGGCAAGCTGGAGGTCAGGGCGCTGCGCGGCGTCACGTTGGGCATCGAGTCCGGCGGCTTCATTTCGGTGATGGGGCCTTCGGGGAGCGGCAAATCCACCCTCCTGAACATTCTGGGTTGTATGGACCGTCCCACCGACGGCACGGTGTTGTTGGACGGCGTCAATTTGGGGAAGGTGAGGCCCCGGCAATTGCCCAGGATCCGCCGGGAGAAAGTGGGCTTCGTCTTCCAGCAGTACCAATTGCTCGGCTATCTAACGGCAATGGAGAACGTGATGCTGCCGCTGCGCTACGCCGATGTCGGCCGGCGGGCCGCCCGCAAGCGCGCGTTGGACGTTTTGGAGCGGGTGGGGCTGGGAGATCGCGCCCACCACCGCCCGGCAGAACTATCCGGCGGGCAGCAGCAGCGCGTGGCGATTGCGCGGGCGCTCATCAACCGCCCGGCCATCGTCCTCGCCGACGAGCCGACGGGCAACCTCGACTCGAAATCCGGCGACGAAATCCTCGACCTGCTGCGCGAACTCAACGAAACGGGGCAGACCTTCATCATCGTCACGCACGACCCGCGCGTGGCGGAGCGCACCGACCGCACGATCTACCTGCACGATGGGGAGGTCGAATCGGAAGTGCTGCGCACCCAAGAGAGGCACAGAAATCCGGTTTTTTAACGACCGAAAATCGGATTTCTCAATCTCTCCGCCAGGCTGCTAGCCGCCGACACTTTGTACCGCATCGACCGCCCGTCCACCGTCTAGCGCTCTACCCACCAGAGCGAGCGTGTTCAATTTTCGCCGCCATCATTATGGCTTGCGTGGATTCCGCGCTGGGCGTCATCCGACCCCGTATGCTTCATCGTAATCCTCAATTGCCGCCGCGACGACGCGAAAAGCGTGCTCGCGGTCATAGACCCGCTCGACCGAGAATTGCGCGGCTTCTTCTGGAATCAGTTTGTACGTGCTGAAATAGTGCCGCAGGCGTTCCACCAACACGGCGGGCAATTCCGAGATGTCGGTCACATTTCCCCAGAAGCTATCGTTCTCTAAGACCGCCACAACCTTGTCATCGGCCTCGCCGTGATCGATCATCTGCACCCCACCGACGACCCGCGCGTTTAGAATCACCTCTGACTTGGTAATCGGTCGCTCGCTGATGACACAAATATCCAGCGGGTCGCCATCGCCGTGTCGCCCCGCGCCGCATAATGCTCCCACACGATTGCCACAGTAGGTGCGCGGAATAAAGCCGTAGAGGGCCGGCGGCTGGGACGAGGTCCGCTGGGGACGGTCGACCCGCAGGTAGCCGGTCACTTTATCCACTTCGTACTTCACAAGATCGAACGGGGTAATTTCGATGTAAGCGTGCACCAGGCCCGGCGGCTGCTTGCCGACTTCCAATCCATGCCACGGATGCGGCCGCCAACGAAAGAAAGCGCGTGGAAACGTCATAGTACACCTCCTTCGAAAATAAACCACGGAATACACGAAACACACGGAAATCCTTATTTTCGTGCTTGCATGGAGTGCGCCAGCACCGGTGTCTCCTTAAAAACAGTCTGGTCGTCGTTAACAGAATGGAAGGACGCTCGAAGTCAGCGCTCCTGGCCTCTCGTGGACCCCACCTATTCCTTTGTCGCGTCACCCACGACACTGATGGCCTTGCCGCCAGCTTGCTGCACGGCTGCGACTAGTTCTGCCAGTCGTTCTTGTCGACGCGCCGTAAGAACCATACTCGCCCCTTCTTGCGCCAGGGCTAACGCACTGGCTCTACCTATGCCCGCACTGGCGCCTGTGATCAAAACCACTTTTCCTGCTAATTTCTGAGCCATCGTATTTTGCCCTCCACAAGTCGAGATATGATGATGATTCACGCAAGTTACGCAACCGGATTGCTATCCAAACGGGTTCCATAGTGCAGTTTTCCACTTCTTTTGAGATTTGCCTTCATAGTTCCCATAGCGCCCGGCCAGCCGATGCCCACAAGCAGGCGGGATGCGCCGGCGCTCACGACCCAGTAGTTGGTGGAGCGGTAGCCCACATTCATAATTGTGGCATACGTATCTTTAGATATAGACTCTATTAATCTATGCTCGGGACCGGTTTGGATCGCGGAGTGGCCCTCAAGACAATCTCAGAATAGCACAGAAATGCGGTGAATTCAACAAAGGTTGAAAAGATTCTCATGCAACTCGACAATTGATGCGATGAACTCACGGCGACGCTGACGAATCAATGCTCGACCGAAGCAGCCATAGACGCAGTCTTGCGGTTTGCGACAGATCGGGCGCGGGGGGGATTCGAGAGTGTTGTTGCCTGAGTAACAGGCGTTCGGTTTCACAGAGGATGAGCTTCATTGCCTATGTCACTGTTTTGCTATCTGATCGGAGTCTACCGACGACGCAGAATAACAACTAATGCCTTCCAAAACCGCACTAATTCTGAGAGCAGCTTCATGGGGATCTTCATGCTCCCAAACACGCACGACTTGCCAGCCATACTCTGTCAATCTGCGATTCGTATCTTCGTCTCTGCGTCTATTGGCTTCGATTTTCTTGCGCCAGAACTCGGCATTCGCTTTGGCCCAAGTGCCATGGATAGGACAACCATGCCAGAAGCAACCATCTACGAAAACAGCGATCTTTTCTTGCGGGAACAAAACATCCGCTCTACGCGTGGAGTTGGGGATAGGGCGAGCATCCGTCTCGTATTGCAGGCCTAACTCGTCCAATGCCTGACGAAGTAAACGTTCTGCTTTTGTGCCAGAACGTCGAACAGCTTTCATACGGTTACGGGCAGCAGACGAGGAAGGCAAAGGTGGTTTCGAGCTCATCATTACTTGCTCTGAAGCCTTGCATTGAGCCTTTTGAATTCAGGCGACATCGCACTTGCCAGAGATTGCCCATGATTGCGGAGGAATTGCAGATAATACCTTGCTCCGTAAAGCGTGAGTATCAGATTGAGTAAAGCATCGAATGGAGTAATAGCCCACAATGGGAAGGAGGGTTGAGATGTAGGTACCTGTGGAAAAGTCCGGTAAATCATTGGCCAGTTGTACCTTTCCAAGTTGAGAATAAGCTGAGAATGGTAGAAATCATGCGCCCCAATCTGGCTTTCGCAACTTTGTTCTTGACAGTTTCTTTCCGGAGATTCGATACGAAATCCTATCCCATAAACTTCATCTCGACCCTTCGAATTGCGATTCAAACCAAGCAGTAAAATATACAACCTACAACACGAATCATCACCACCATTTCCATCATAGGACAAAGTGAGGAATGGAACGAGATGCCTATCTTGTTGTAAAGGAGGAAGTAGAATCAGTCGATGACCAACCACCAGTTCGAGCGGGTTATCATCAAATTTCGCTCTCTGATTTAAGAATTGATATAGTGTTCTGGAGATACCTTCGCGCAATACAGCATATTTCGAGGCTTTTTCTTCCTCGCGTTGCCACTCGATTGCTTGTATCCTAACCAATGTTTCGAGTAGTCGGCGAAATGCTTGGTCTGGTGTCTTTTGCAACATAATCAGGCCCAAAAATTCATTTTCTACATCGCCAATCTCTGAAGCGGCAAGTAATTCACGCCTTCCAACTTCTCGATGTAGCGCAAGCCGAACGGGGAGTCTACAGCAGCACGATAGGATTTGGCTTGCTCTTCCAGCGCGAAACGTGACGTATCCTCACAGAAAACGAAAGGAACGTATTCGATCTCCCACGGCTGGCGCACATCAGGAATGGCCTCATCGTTCATCGCTCTACGCCAATACCATGCAGGGCGCGTTAGCCAATGCGTTTTCGAGAAACGCGAGGCCTCGAGTATACCCATTTTCAGGTTGGGGGTTTCCTGTGTATGGCGAACCGTAACCGCGTTCCATATTTCCACATCTTCATGGTCAGCATCGAGTAAACTCGGAAAGCGCGTCACCAGATGGGGAGCATCGATCAAGATATCTAATTCTGGCAATAGTTGCGCTTCGAGCCATTTCCACAGTCGAGCAGCAACGATAGAGGCGAGGTTGCAAATCGTTTCATCGAGAAAAACTTCTGTGGGCAAGTTCGCCCTATCTTTCGGACTCAAGGCAAATGAACTACTGCGCACGAACTCGCCGAAGGTATAGTCCTTGCCATCACCCAACGTCTGCAGGATACGGCGTGGTAGCCATTCTTGCACATCTCT
>JAKJAB010000293.1:4507-4774 GCA_022707725.1 Chloroflexota bacterium
AAGCCACTCGAAGGGGTCGAACCAGTACCAAGGGTGAAAGGCCTCCGGCCCCGTCCCCCATAACGCTTTGGAAGCAAGTTGTGTCTGCCCAACTTCGATATCCGAAAAAGCATCGAACTGTCCAAAATAGGAAAAATTGCCCGTCAAATCGAATGGATTGTAATCCGTACGATTGACCACGACGATGAGTTTGCACGTAGAGAAACAACGTGCCATATAAGCCACTTCATCAGCACTGGTAGCGATGCCAGTTTTTCGAAAGAAATC
>JAKJAB010000294.1 GCA_022707725.1 Chloroflexota bacterium
TGGGTTCAGCATCCCGGTCACTATGCACGTCACGCTGCCCGATACCTACGGTCAGATCACCGGTACCGTCATGGGCCTCGGTCCGTGCGATGACCCGGCGACCGCCGAGGCGTTGAAAGGCGCGGTAGTCACCGTCGAAAGCGCGACCCAGACCTGGGCGTTGCTGACCGACGCCGCTGGCGGCTACGCTCTCTGGCTGGATGAGGCGCACAGCCCGGTCACCATCACGGCTGCCATGGCCGGCTACGTGACCGGTGTTGTCACCGGTGTTCAGGTCGTCTCTGGGACAACGACGGTGCAAGACGTCGCCCTGCGGCCTGATGCGCCGTGCGCGACGGTCACACCGCTGCTGATCGAGCAGTCGCTGACGCTAGGGATGAGCACAACGCTCCCAATCACCATCGGGAACACCGGGGCTTATACGCTGGCGTGGACGCTTTCCGACGGCGGCGTTGCCTGGCTGGATCAGGACCCGCTGGCCGGCGCAACTGCGCCCAATGGCGGGACGTCCGCGGTCACAGTGACCCTCGACGCGGGCGGCTTCGAGCAGCCGGGCGTCTACACCGCCGCGCTCCTGGTGAACAACGACTCGGCCCGCACCCCACTTACTGTCCCGGTCACGTTGACCGTCGAACCGCCCGCAACGTGGGGCCGTCTCGCGGGGCTTGTGCAGGGTCTCGGGTACTGCAACGCCACGACTGTACCGTTGGAAAGCGCGGTGGTCTTCGTCCAGTCTTGGATGACCGAAACAGTAGACACGCTGTTCTTGGAAGACTTCGAATCTAGTAACGGTGGCTTTACTCACAGTGGCACGCAGGATGAATGGCAATGGGGTACACCTACCACATGGCCTAACGTCTGTGCTTCTGGTAGCCGTTGTTGGGGTACCGATCTTGCTGGAACTTACAACGCCAATTCGAATCAAGTGTTATTGTCGCCAGTAATTGACTTGAGTGCAGTGACCCCTGGTACAGTTTTGACTGTGACCTGGCAGCAAGCCTGGCACATCGAATCGGCGAGCTGGGATCACGGTTACGCTGAAGTCAGTATCAATGGCGGCGTGTGGACGCAAATGTGGGCGCATACTGGCAGTACAGCGCAGGTTTCCTGGACGCCCATGTCCTATGACATCACGACTGCGGCCGGTGGAACGGTCCAGTTCCGCTGGCGGCTGACCAGCGATAGCTCGGTTCAGTATTCTGGATACTACATTGATGATGTACGTATCTTGACCGCTGTACCGGTTGTCGTGCCAATGAGTTGGGCGCTTACCACCAACGTCGATGGTACCTACGGCCTCTGGCTCGACGAAATGTACAGCCCGCTCACCGTCACCGTCTCCTACGGGCCTGACTACGGCGAGCAGGTCTTCACCAGCGTCGAAATCAACGGCGGCCAGGTCACCACACTTAACACCGACCTCATCTGGCTGCACCCGTGTGTCGTGGCTACGCCGGACGCGCTGTCCGTTTCCGTAACGATGGGGACGACTACCACTTTGCCGCTCAACCTGGCGAACCTGGGCGGCGTCACCGGAACTTTCTTGCTCAACGAGCTGAGCCAGGGCTTCCAGCCGCTCGGCCCGTTGGCGGTCGGCGGCCCGGACACCTTCGGCTACCGCTACGCTGATTCCAACACGGCGGCTGTGGGGCCGTCCTACGCCTTCGTGGACATCTCCGCGGTCGGCCAGCCGTTGACGTTGAGCGACAATGCCTTCATCGAGACGCCGATCGGCTTCGACTTCAAGTTCTACGGCGTCAACCGGGTGACCCCCAACCGCTACGATAGAGTGTTCGTCAACAGCAACGGCTTCCTGTCGTTCGGGGCCGGCTCCACCGACATCAGCCCTGATCCGGTGTTGCCCAACCCGACGCTGCCCAACAACCTCATCGCCGCGGCGTGGTACGATCTGGTACCGGGTACCGTCTACTACCAGAGCTTCGCACAGTGCCCGTACAACCCCTATCCCAACACCGTGGACGCCTGCTTCATCGTGCAGTACACCGACTTCACGCACAAGAACGGCAGCCCGGCGGGGACCTGGGAAGTCATCCTCTTCCGCTCAGGCAGCATCTTGCTGCAATACGCGGACGTGAACGCGCCTGCTGCGACTACCGGCATCGAAAACTTGCTCGGCATCGACGGCCTTACCTACACGCCGCCCTTGGCGAACAGGTTGGCGGTCTGCTTCGCCTATCCGGGTGAAGGTCTCGACTGCCAGTCCGACCAGGTGCCGTGGCTGGACGTGAACGTGGACGAGGGCGCCATCCCCGCTGGCGGCAACGCGCCGCTGGTCGTTACCTTCGACGCATCCGTGCCCGAGGTCTCCGCGCCGGGCAATTACCGGGCCAGGCTGCTGATCGGGAGCAACGATCCGGTCGCACCGAACCAGTTCGTCCCGGTGACGATGAAAGTGGAGATGCCCACCACGATGACCCGCCTGTGGGGCAACGTCTACGGATGGGGCCGCTGTGACGCCATCAGCCAGACGCTGGCCGGCGCGCAGATTTCCATCCAGACCGCGAACGGCGTCAATCAACTCGTGACCACCGATGCGGCGGGCGCCTACGCTGTCTGGGTAGAGGCCGGACGGATTACGATGACGGTCGCACACGAGGACTACGTCTCTACGACAGTGGTGGATACGGTAGCCCCCGGAATTGCGCCGCAACGTGACGTACACCTCCATCTTGCCGCGCCATGCATCAGCGTGACCCCCACCGGCTACGACGTGACGCTGCCGAAAGATCGTTCGACCACTCACGTTCTCACGATCCAAAACACGGGCGCGGGCGACTTCGCCTTCAGCAACATCTTCGGCTCCAGCCTGTGGCTGTCGGTAGCGCCCAAGACGGGTGTTGTCCCGGCGGGCGGCAGCCTGCCGGTGACGGTGACGTTCGACGCGACCGGTCTGGCTGCCGGCGACGTCTACTCTACCGTGCTGGAAATCGTACACGCGAACCCGGCCGTGGCGCGCCTCTTCGTGCGCCCGGTGCGGTTGACGGTGCTCGATGAGCCGGAGGTCTTGGTGGATGTCGTCAAGACTGCCGATCCGGCGGACTTCGTGCTGCCCGGCGAGCTGATCACCTACACTGTGGTCTTCACCAACAGCTACGATATGCCGCTCGATCTAACGGCCACCGATCCCGTTCCCGCCAACACGACCTACGTGTTGGGCAGTGTCTCTGGCGCAACTGTGGCGGATCCACCGGGTAACGTGGTGACGTGGGCCGGGTCGCTCGAGCCAGGTGCAAGCGCGACCTTTAGCTTCGCTGTTCGCGTGAACGATGATGTGGAGTTGGGGACGATGATCACCAACACTGTCACGGTAACGGCGAACGATCTGCCGTTTACCGCTGAGGCTGTGGTGCGAGTTGGCCGGGTGATGCACACCATCTACCTGCCGCTCGTGCTGCGCAACGCGCAGTAGCTTCTCACGCGTTGCTTTCCCAAGAGGGCCATCAGGGCTATCCTGGTGGCCCTCATTTTTGTGCAGGCAAAAAATCCTTGTTTTGCGATGGACTTCACGTCGCTCAATGGTATAGTATGCTGATCGCATATAACCCGAAAGAGGAGTCGTATTAAGGATGAAGTATAATCTGTGGTTCAAGTTGCTGTTAGTGGTAGCGTTTATGGCATCGAGCGTGCCGGCGCCAGCGTTGGCGGCCGGACAGGCTGGCGTCGTTGCATCGCCGCCTGTCCCGTTGACCCCTACGGTGGGCTACGCCGTGCAAATGGACCTTTCTCCGGCGCTGCGCGACATGCAGCCGCTGGTGGCCGAGCCGCAGCCGCCGTCCCCGCCGCAACCGGAGTCATCGCCGGACGTCAATTTGCGTTTGCCCAAAGCCCTCCGATCGAACATCGTCGAAGGCGCGGACCCTGTCCTGCAAAGCGCGACCGGCCCCGCAGCTATGCCCGCGCCCCTCACGAGTTTCGACGGCCTGGGCAACGTCAACGGCGTGCACCCTCCCGACACCCAGGGCGACATCGGCTACGATCCGGCCACCGGGACGAAGTACTATGTGCAGTGGGTGAACCTCTCCTTCGCCATCTGGGACGTCACTGGCACGCCGACACAAATCTACGGCCCGGTCAACGGCAACACACTCTGGCAGGGCTTTGGCGGCCTATGCGAGAGTACCAATCACGGCGATCCCATCACGCTGTACGACACAATCGCCAATCGCTGGCTGATGACGCAGTTCTCCATCAATGGTCCTTATTATCAATGTATCGCCATCTCACAGACGGCTGACCCGACCGGAGCATGGTATCGTTACGCTTTCATGGTCAGTGCGACCAAGATGAACGACTATCCTAAATTTGGTGTATGGCCGGACGGGTACTACATGACGGTCAACCAGTTCACAAACGGCTCTTCTTGGGGTGGGGCAGGTGTCTTTGCCTTCGAGCGTGACAAGATGCTCGTTGGCGATCCCACGGCGTCATTCCAATCCTTCGACCTGTACTCGGTCAATTCCAATTTCGGCGGGATGCTGCCCTCCGATCTCGATGGCTCTACACTGCCGCCAACGGGAACGCCCAACTACTTTATGGAAGTGGATGATGGTTCCTGGATCGGGCCGAACGACGCCATGCGGATCTGGGAATTCCACGTCGATTGGGCCAACCCTGCCAATACGACGTTTGGCCTCAACGGGCAGCCTAACTCCGTGATTCCTGTGGCCGAGTGGACGCCGATCTGTTCTAGCACGCGCAATTGCGTCCCCCAGCCGGGCACGTCGGTGAAACTGGA